>JBAPYD010000063.1:0-14362 GCA_049284555.1 Chromatiaceae bacterium
CCGCTCGCCCCGGGGCGAGCGGTCCGGACCCCCGAGCAGATTGGAGTCTAGCCGGTCATCTGGCCGTCACATCTCCGTTTGTCCGATTATTCGTGTAGGACATCGCCGAAGAGGGGCGCAAGTGTCACCCTCGTCATCCGGTGAGCTGCTCCACCAGCTGGGACACCCGGGAGATGCGTTGGGTGGGGTCTGCCAGGTCCCGGAAGAACCGGATCTTGTCCCCGCCATCGAGCTTGAACTCCTTTGGCGCGGTCTGGACCAGGCGGATCACCCGGGCCGGGTCCACCTTGGGCTCGGGCCCGAACAGGACCCGTCCGCCCGCGGGCCCGGCCTCGATCTTCTTGATCCCAAAGGGCTGAGCTCGGAGCTTGAGCTGGGTGATGTCCAGCAGGTTCTTGGCGGGCGGAGGGAGTAGCCCGAAGCGGTCGATCATCTCCACCTGAAGCTCCTTCAGCTCCTCGGGGCTCCCGGCGCTGGCGATGCGCTTGTAGAGGACCAGGCGCGTGTGGACGTCGGGCAGATAGTCCGCGGGCAGCAGCGCCGGGATCCCCAGGTCGATCTCCGCCCCGTGGTCCAGGGGCCGGTCGAGCTGCGGCGTGCGCCCCGCCTTCAGGGCCTGCACGGCACGCTCCAGGAGGTCCATGTAGAGACTGAAGCCGATCTCCTCGATCTGTCCCGATTGCTCCGCCCCAAGGAGCTCCCCGGCCCCCCGGATCTCCAGGTCGTGGGTGGCGAGGGTGAATCCGGCCCCCAGGTCCTCCATGGACTCGATGGCCTCCAGGCGCTTCCTGGCGTCCTCGGTCATCTCCTTGGGGGGCGGCGTGATCAGATAGGCGTAGGCCCGGTGATGGGAGCGCCCGACCCGTCCCCGGAGCTGGTGCAGTTGGGCCAGCCCCAGCTTGTCTGCCCGGTTGATGACGATGGTGTTGGCGCTCGGGACATCGATGCCGCTCTCGATGATGGTGGTACAGACCAGCAGGTTGAATCGCTGATGGTAGAAATCGCGCATGATGCGCTCCAGGTCCCGCTCCCGCATCTGGCCGTGGGCCACCTGGATACGCGCCTCGGGGATCAGGGCCTCGAGCTTCTGGGCCTGGTTCTCGATGGTCTCCACCTCGTTGTGGAGGAAATAGACCTGGCCCCCGCGCTTCAATTCGCGCAGCACCGCCTCCTGGACCAGGGCATCGTTCCAGGGACTGACGAAGGTCTTGATCGGGTGCCGCTCCACGGGCGGGGTGGCGATGATGGAGAGGTCCCTCAGGCCCGACATGGCCATGTTCAGCGTGCGGGGGATGGGGGTGGCGGTCAGGGTCAGGACGTCCACCTCGGCACGCAGGGCCTTCATCTGCTCCTTGTGACGGACCCCGAAGCGGTGCTCCTCGTCGATGATCACGAGCCCCAGGTTCTTGAAGCCGACGTTGGACTGCAGGAGCTTGTGGGTCCCCACCACGATGTCGGTGGTGCCCTTGGCGAGCCCCTCCAGGATCGCCTTCTGCTCCTTGGCGGTGCGAAAGCGCGAGAGAGACTCCACCTTCACCGGCCAGTCGGCGAATCGATCGGAGAAGTTCTCGAAGTGCTGCTCCGCCAGCAGGGTGGTGGGGACCAGCACCGCCACCTGGCGGCCCCCCTGCACGGCCACGAAGGCCGCGCGCATGGCCACCTCGGTCTTGCCGAAGCCCACATCGCCGCACACCACGCGGTCCATGGGCTTGGGGTCCGCCATGTCCGCCAGGACCCCCTCGATGGCCTGGAGTTGATCCGGCGTCTCCTCGAACGGGAAGGCGGCCGCGAAGGTGGCGTAGTCGTCCCCGGGGCTTGGGAAGGCCACCCCCGATCGGGCGGCCCGTCTCGCGTAGATGTCCAGGAGCTCCGCGGCCACATCGTGGGCCCTCTCCGCGGCCTTTCGCTTGATCCGGTCCCATTGGTCGCCCCCGAGGCGGTGCAGCGGGGCGTGCTCCGGCGAGACTCCCGTGTATCGGGAGATGAGATGCAGCGAGCTGACCGGCACGTAGAGCTTGTCCCCCCGGGCGTACTCCAGCACCAGGAACTCGGTGGTGGTGCCGCCCACCTCCAGGGTCTGGAGGCCCAGGTAGCGCCCGACCCCATGCTCCTCGTGGACCACCGGGGCGCCCTCGGCCAGCTCCGTGAGGTTGCGGACGATGGCCTCGCTGTCCCGCTCCCGGGCCCGCCGGCGACGTTCCTGACGCACCCGCTCCCCGTAGAGCTGGGTCTCCGTGATGATGGCGAGGTCCGGGTCCTCCAGCCACAGACCCTTCTCCAGGGGCGCGACCGTGAGCCCCAGGGGGTCCCGCCCTTGGAGGAAGGCCGACCAGCCGTCGACCTGTGCCGGTCGGATGCCGAAGCCGTGCAGATGGTCGGTGAGCATTTCGCGGCGGCCCAGACTCTCCGCCACGAACAGGCAGCGGCGCCCCGGCTCGGCAAGGAAGCCTTGCAGGGCCTGGGCCGGCTGCGCCGCCCTCGCCTGGACACCCAGGGGCGGGAGCGTACGCGTGGCGAAGTTGCAGGGCGCCGCAAAGCCCCTGCGCCGTCCCTCCAGCTCGGGACCCTGGTAGAGGACACCGGGCAGCCGGTTCAGCAGGCCCGCCAGCTCGTCCGTCGACAGATAGAGCCGCCTCGGCGGGAGCAGGGGGCGCTCGATGTCGTGGCGGCGCTGCTCATAGCGCCCCTCGACGCCTTCCAGAAAGGCACGAGCGGCCTCTCGGCAGCCGTCGGGCTCCAGCAACAAGGTCCCATCGGGCAGATAGTCGAAGAGGGTGGCGGTCTGCTCGAAGAAGAGGGGCAGGTAATACTCCAGGCCGCCGGGGGAGCGGCCCTCCGAGACCTCCCGGTAGACCAGGCTGGCCTTCGGGTCCCCCTCGAAGGTGGCGCGGTAGCGCTGGCGGAAGGCGGAGATCGCGTCCTCGGTCAGGGGGAGCTCCCGGGCGGGCAGGAGCCGCACCCGCCTGAGCCGTTCCCGGGTCCGCTGGGTGTCGGGATCGAAGGTGCGGATGCTGTCCACCTCGTCGTCGAGGAGGTCGATCCGCAGGGGCTCCTGGCTGCCCATGGGGAAGAGGTCCAGCAGGGACCCCCGCACCGCAAACTCGCCGTGCTGCATGACCTGTGAGACACAGGCGTAGCCGGCCCGCTCGAGCCGGCGTCGCGTTGCGTCCAGGTCGAGGCGATCCCCGACCTCCAGCACCATGGAGTGACCATCCACGAAGTCCCGCGGGGCCAGGCGCTGAATCAGGGTCGCCACCGGGACGACCAGGACGCCCCGTTGGAGGTCCGGCAGACGATGCAGGGTCAGCAGCCGCTCCGAGACCAGCTCCGGGAGGGGGGAGAAGACGTCGTAGGGCAGGGTTTCCCAATCGGGGAAGGCGAGCAGGGGAGGGACGTCCTCTCCCGCGGGCCCGCCGAGGAAGAACTGAAGCTCCGAGCGCAGCCGGGCGGCGGCCTGGACGTCCTCCGCCAGGGCCAGCACCAGGCCCCGGTGCCGCCGTGCTGCCTCGGCCATGGCAAGCGCCGCACCTGCCCCGTAGAGCCGGCCCCACAGCAGTCGCTCGCCGGGTCGCGTAGGCAGGGGTGGGTTGATTGCGGAGTGCGGGGCTTCGCTGGACTCGGGGGCGTTCATCGGGGTTGGCTGAGGCGTACGACGGCTGGAAGACGAATTGTCGCATAGCGTCCGGAAGCCCTGGGGCGGGTCCTCGTCCCGGACTTGGCTTGAGCCGGTTTCGGGTCCCGACTAATGTAGGGGCCATGGAGCCCCGTCGGTACCGCCTTCGATCCTGTGTCAACGCCCTCGCCGGTGCCGCTCTGGCGATGGTGGTCACTTGCCCGGACGCCATTGCCGGCGGTCCAACCATCGGCGCCTTGATCGAGGTCTGCGATCGGGCCTTCGCCCAGGGCTACCAGGGCCTCGATGCCGCCACCTGCGAGTGGTTCGCCGCGCCCTGTGCCTGCAAGCTGCGGGATCCCGACGGGAGCGAGCTGCCCTGGTGCGTTCCCGCCTCGGAGTCCATCGATGCGACGGTCCGCAAGGTGTTGGCGGCCTTGCGCCGGA
Source organism: Chromatiaceae bacterium (assembly GCA_049284555.1). GTDB lineage: Bacteria > Pseudomonadota > Gammaproteobacteria > Chromatiales > Chromatiaceae > Thiodictyon. Next base: position 4,061 of record JBAPYD010000063.1, read on the forward strand.
GCCCGAACCGGGATTCCGCAGCCGAGCCGGCGGTGCGTGCCATCCTGACCGGTCTCTATCCCTGCGCTCCCGCCGGGAGGCCGTGAGTGACTAGGGTGCGTCCCAGCCGGGGATGGGCTGGGGAAGTGCGAGAGTGTTGCTCGGAACCCGTGTCCCGAGCCCACCGGGGGTGATCGTGTCCGATGCGCTTGGGTCTGCTCAAGCAGGAAGGACGGGATGCGGCCGACAAATGCATCCCGAGTTGACTCCACCGGGTGTCACTGCACGGGGCTCGAACCTAAACTGACCCGCCGATATCGCCCCATTTCCAGGGCGGTCTCCGAGCTTTACATTGCCAGGCTATCCCGCGGCCCTGACGAGAAACGCTTTGATCAGCGTTTCCCTTCTGGCCCTTGATCCCCTTCAGAGAGTGAACATGTCAAAGCTGATCAAGAGAACATTGCTCCCATTGCCTTTTGTGCTCCTCGGTGCGACCCCGCTGCAATGCCTTGCCGTCACTGATCTTTCTGATGAGATTCCAACACAGATGTTAGAGGAAGCTGAGTCGAGCTTCCTCTTCGTGTTCGAGGATCGGGTCGATCCCGCGGCCGTTCGTGGGCTCGCGTTGCGGTTGACCAGGGAGAACGGCGGGCGACTGCGTCACGTCTTCCACAAGGCCATCAAGGGCTTCTCCGCTTCGTTGCCAGCCGAGGCGGCTGCTCGTATCGCGGCGAGCCCCCAAGTCGCCTACTTCGAGCGAAATGAAATCTATTGGGCAAGCGATATGAAGCGCCGGTCCGGGAGGGATCGGGCGGGCGAGCAGGGGGATGCGGCCGGGCGCGGTCCGGGCCGGGACGACGATGACGATGACGATACGGAAGAGCCAACCCAGGTGGAACCCTGGGGCGTGGCGCGCGTGGGTGGGCCAGTGGATGGCAGCGATCTTCACGCCTGGATCATCGACTCGGGTATCGACCTGGACCATCCGGACCTCAATGTCGGCTTCGGCGCGAACTTCGTTACCCTTGGCACCGCTGACAGTGCGGACGACGACCACGGCCACGGGACACACGTTGCGGGGACTGTCGCGGCAATCGACAACGACATCGACGTGGTCGGGGTGTCACCGAGCGCGACTGTGCATCCAGTGAAGGTGCTCTCCAGGAGCGGATTCGGGATGACGGACTGGATCGTCGCCGGTATCGATTATGTGGCCGCGAACGCGGCTGCGGGGGACTGCGCCAACATGAGCCTCGGCGGTCCCGGTCATCAGGAATCCATGCACGACGCCGTGGCGGGTGCGGCGGAACTGGGAATCCGCTTCTCCCTGGCGGCGGGCAATGAAAGCTCGGATGCCGAGGACTTCGAGCCGGCGCATATCGAGGCCGACAACGTCTTTACGATCTCGGCCATCGACAGCAACGATGTATTCGCCAGCTTCTCCAATTATGGAGACCCCGTGGATTTCGCCGCACCCGGCGTTGCGATTCTCTCGACCCGTCTCGGGGGCGGCACAACCACCATGTCCGGAACCTCGATGGCGGCACCGCACGTCTGCGGTATCCTGTTGCACATGGCGCCTCCGAATGAGGATGGCGAGGCCATCGGTGATCCGGACGGGGATCCAGACCCGATCGCCCATTTCTGAGCGTTACTCAGGAGACCCCGCGGTCTCTCCGGGGTCTCAGGGCGCGAGGGACTTGACGAAGACCAGGGAGTTGCGGCGCCAGTTGTAGAGGGCCTGCTTCTCCATGGGCAGGGCGTCGAGCGTGGCGGGGCGGAAGCCGCGCTCCTGGAACCACTGGGAGGTCTGGGTGGTGAGGACGAAGATCTGCCGCAATCCGCGGGCCCTGGCGATCTGCTCCATGTGCTGGAGGAGCCGGTCGCCCCGACCCTTGTTCCGGTACTCGGGATGGACGGCCACGCAGGCGAGCTCGCCCATGGAGCCGGCGGGGTAGGGGTAGAGGGCGGCGCAGGCGACGACCAGGCCGTCACGCTCCACGAGCCAGAAGCGGTCGATCTCCATCTCCAGGCGCTCGCGGGAGCGGCGTACCAGAACCCCGCGCTCTTCCAAGGGGCGCAGCAGATCCAGGATCCCAGCGACGTCCTCGATTCGGGCGGGGCGCAGCCCCTCGTAGGGCTGGCCGGTGATCAGGGTGCCGCTCCCGTCCCGGGTGTAGAGCTCCCGCAGCAGGGCCCCGTCGCGCCGGCGGTCGATGAGGTGGACCCGCCGGACCCCCTGGATGCAGGCATCGGCCCCGGCGCGCAGGGCCTGTGCCAGGTCCTCGGAGAGTTCGGGGCGGGCCGCGAGCAGCGCCTCCACCTCCCCGCTCAGGACATTGGAGACAAGGGCCCCCTGCTCGTCGGTGACCGCGGCCTCCTCGATCAGGAAGATCAGCTTGTCGGCCTTGAGCGCGATGGCCGCGGAGCGGGCCACGTCCGCGGCGCTCAGATTGAAGACCTCCCCGGTGGGCGAGTAGCCGATGGGCGGCATGAGCGCGACGGCCCCCGCATCCAGTCGCTGGATCAGGGCCTGGCGGTCCACACGGCGCACCACGCCCGTGTGCTCGAAGTCCACGCCGTCCAGCACGCCGATGGGCTTGGCCGTGACGAAGTTGCCCGAGGCCACCGGGATACGTACCCCGGCCATGGGTGAGTTGGCGAGCCCCATGGACAGGAGGGCCTCGATCTCCACCCGGGCCACCCCGGCGGCCTCCTTGACGCAGGCGAGGGCCGTCTCGTCGGTGACCCGCAGCCCGTTGACATAGCGCAGCTCGATGCGCTGCTCCGCCAGGCGGGACTCGATCTGGGGTCGCGCCCCATGCACCAGCACCAGCCGCACCCCGAGGCCGTGGAGCAGGGCGATGTCGTGCACCAGCTCCGAGAAGCGGGCGTCCTGGATGGCCTCGCCGCCGAAGGCGATGACAAAGGTGCGTCCCCGGTGCGCGTGGATGTAAGGGGTGGCCTGGCGGAACCAATCGACGAAGGGGTCCCGACGGCGCGTGGGGGTATCGTGCTTGGACATTCGACGATTACTCGATTCCCAGCTTGGCCAGACGATAGCGCAACGAGCGCAGTGTCATGCCAAGCTTGCGGGCGGCTGCGGTCCGGTTCCAGCGGGTCTCGTCCAGGGCCTTGAGGATGGCCTGCCGCTCGATCTCTCCGAGGTAGCTCTCCAGCGCCACACCGGGGTGGGGGAGGGGATCACCCGCTGTAACAGGCTCGTCCCCGTCGGGCAGGTGGAGGTCCTCCGCCTCGATGACCGAGTCGTCGCAGAGGGCGGTGGCCCGCTCCAGAATGTTCTCGAGCTCCCGGACATTGCCCGGGAAGGGATGGCGCTCGAGGGCCTCCAAGGCGGACGCGGAGAGTGTCATGGCAGTGGGGTTGCCGTGACGCCGGCGGATCCGCTCGAGGATGCGCCGGGCCAGGCCGGGGATGTCCTGGGGCCGCTCCCTCAGGGCCGGCATGCGCAGCTCGATCACATTGATACGGTAGAAGAGGTCCTGACGAAAACGCCCGGCGTCCACCTCCTCCTGAAGGTCGCTGTGGCTGGCGCTGATGATCCGCACGTCCACCGGGACCTCCTGCTGGGCCCCGACGGGCCTCACGTGCCTCTCCTGGATCGCGCGCAACAGCTTGACCTGGGCGGGCAGGGGCAGGTCGGCCACCTCGTCGAGGAAGAGGGTCCCGCCTTGGGCCGCCTGGAATAGGCCCTCCTTGTCGCACAGTGCTCCGGTGAAGCTGCCCTTCTTGTGGCCGAACAGCTCGCTCTCGACGAGATCCTGGGGAATGGCCCCGCAGTTGACCGCGACGAAGGGGCGCTCCGCGCGGGGACCCAGGGCATGGATCAGCCGGGCGGCGAGCTCCTTGCCCGTGCCGCTCTCACCCGTGATGAAGACCGGGGCCTGATTGCGGGCGAGCTTGGCGATCAGGCGGCGGATCTCCTCCATCTTCGGCGAGTCGCCCAGAAGCCGCGGGCCCGTTTCCCCGGGGTCGGTCCTGGCGCCGCCCCGGCCGCGCAGCTCCAGGGCCGACTCCACGAGTTGGCGCAGGAGCTTGAGATCGACGGGCTTGGAGACGAAGTCGAAGGCGCCGGACTTCATGGCCGCCACCGCCGAGTCCATGGTGCCGTGAGCGGTGATCATGGCGACCGGCAGGTCGGGGCAGCGCTCGGCGATGTGGCGCACCAGGTCGATTCCGTTGCCGTCCGGTAGGCTCATGTCGGTCAGGCAGAGGTCGAGGCGGTGCTGCTCCAGCTGGATCTTGGCCTCACCCAGGCTCGTGGCGGTCACCGCCTCGATGCCCATGCGACCCAGGGTGATCCGGAGCAGATCGAGGATGTCGGCCTCGTCGTCCACGACGAGCGCCTGGGCTTTAGTCATGCGGTCATGCCTTCAGCGGTGATGGAGCCGAGGAGAGGAGTCCGGTCAGTCGGGCAGGATGATTGGAGAGGCAGCATACCCCTTGGACCAAGCGGCCCGGAAGCGGGACGCGGGGATGGAGGAGTCCTTCGATCGATCGTCGGGAGGCACTGATCAGCCGAAGGTTAGCCGAAAGCAGGTTCCGCGGGGCTGGAGGCGTTCATACTGGAGCCGAATGCCATTGGTCTCGGCCAGCTCCCGGGCGATGTAGAGTCCCAGCCCCGTGCCCCCGGCGCGGGTGGTGAAGAACGGGGCAAACATCTCCCGGGCCGTGTCCTCGGCGATTCCAGGGCCCTCGTCGCGTACCTCCAGCACCGCCTTGTCCGCCCCCGCGCCCGCTGCCACGCGGACCTGAATGTGGGCCGGGGTGCCGCCGTGGATCAGTGCGTTCTCGCATAAATTGAAGACGATCTGATGCAGATGGCGCGGGTCCACCTCCACCAGGATCGCCGACTGTCTTGCCTTGAGCTGGAGGGTCTCGATCCCGAGACCATGGGACTCCCGAAACTCGCTGCACAGATCGAGCAGCCAGGGCACCAGGTCCAGGAGCCGGGGCTCCACCTGATTGCGTCGGGAGAGCTGCAAGACGCTGCGCACGATTTCATCGATACGGCCACTGTTGCGGCGGATGATCTCCACCAGGTGGCGGTCGTCCTGGCCCAGGGTCTCGGACTCGCCGAGGAGCTGGCCCGCATGGGCGATAGAGCTCAACGGGTTCCTGATGTTGTGGGCGATGCTGGCGGTCAGGGTGCCGAGGGAGGCAAGCTTGATCTGCTGGGCCTCGCGAATCAGCTCCTGATTATCTTGCAGGAAGAGCAGGACCCCGTTGGCACGGGTCGTCCCCAGCAGGTGACGGGAGGGCTTCAGCTCCCGCTCACCCACTTGGATCATTCCCCCTTGGGGGGCCCAGGGCTGCACGTGGGTGTCGAGCCAATCCGCCACCGCCGGGGACAGGCGCCGCAGCTCGGCCCCGGGTGGGGGGCTGGGTGTCCCCAGGAGGTCCCGGGCCGCCTGGTTCATCAGCCGCAGACGGCGCTCTCCGTCGACGACCAGGATGCCCGTGCCCATGTTCTGGATGATGTAATCGTTGAGCTTGGACAGGTCGTCGATGTCGACCTGGCGGCGCGCCGCCAGCGCCTCCACCGCGTGGAGCCGTCGGTAGAGCAGATGTGACAGGAGGGCCACCGTGAAGAACAGGACGCCCAGGAGCCCCGCATGGGTGTACCCGGAGGCGGACGCCGCGCCCTGGAGATGGGCGACGATCTGCTGGGTGATGACCGCCAGGGTCGCCAGGGCGGCGAACAAGAGGGACAGGCGCCCCTCCATCATCAGGGCCCCGGCGGCCACCGCCACCGCCAGTAGCACGCCAAGCCCGCTCTCGACGCCTCCGCCGGCATGCAGCAGCAAGGCGAAGGCGACGATGTCGACGAACACCGCCAGATAGACCTGATTCTGCCGCGTGGGCCAGCGGGCATAGAGACTGAGCCCGCTCAGCATGACCAGAATCCCGTAGCCCAGGAGGACGACCCAGGCCGGCCCCGGGTCTACGCCCTCGGCGAGGGGACTGGGAGAGAGGGGAGAAAAGATCAGGGCCAGGACCGCGACCATCAGGAGCCGCACCAGGAACAGCCAGCGGGGAGCCCCCCAGGCCGTGAAGCGGTAGGGGCCGGTCCGGACGCGTCGGTTGATGCCGCGCGGCGGCGCGAGGCTCAATGGGTTTGCGCTGGCTTGTGAGTCTGGGCTGCTGCTCATGGAATCCGTCGCGGGGAAGGCATCGGCCGCTCCTTGGGGGGCGGCGAGCTCAGGCGGGGGAGGGTGCGATCGCGATGGATCCTTGTGCATGGGTCTGCGACCCTGGTGGCAGCGAGGTCGGGTGCGAGCATCACCGACGCGCCGCGGGGGAAGCGCCGGTTCGTTGCACCTGCCGTGCGGGCCACGGATAGCCCGCCCCTTTCGATCGCCTTAAGGCCTTGAAAATGCAGTGTCTCGAGACACGCGCTGATCGAACGCCAGGATGGCATTTGACCAGCGCCTCCCCTACGGCACGTGCCGCTGGAGCGGCGCCCAGGGGGGCATCAAATCCACGAGGCGAATGTCGAGCGACGGGGCTTTGGCGCCACTCGCCGAATTAGACCAGAATAGGGCAACTCAGGCCACGCGCCCGCTCCCTGGAATCTCCCATCCCCGGCCGACTCCCCATGAACCTACACGAGCACCAGTCCAAGCAGCTATTCCACCAGTATCAGATCCCATGCCCACGGGGTGTGACCGTCTCCACGCCCGAGGCCGTGGGAGATGCCTGCGCGAGGCTCGGGGGCTCGCGTTGGGTGGTGAAGGCCCAGGTCCACGCGGGGGGGCGGGGCAAGGCGGGCGGTGTGGTGCTGGTGGACAGCGTCGAGCGCGCCGAGTCGGAGGCCAGACGCCTCCTGGGAAGCCGGCTGGTGACCCATCAGAGCGGTGCCCAGGGGCTGCCGATCCAGACGCTTCTGATCGAGTCGCCGACGGCCATCGCCCGGGAGCTCTATCTCAGCGTCCTAGTGGACCGGGAGTCCAAGCGGATCCTGTTTATGGCCTCGGCGGCGGGGGGCATGGACATCGAGCAGGTGGCCGCCCAGAGCCCCGAGCGCATCCTGCTCACCCGGGCTCATCCGGCGGCGGGTCTGCAGCCGTACCAGGTGCGCCGCCTCGGCTTTGGTCTCGGGCTTGACGGGGCCCAGATCAAGGCATTGGGCGGGCTCATGCAGGGCCTTTACCGACTGTTCACGGAGTCGGATGCCAGCCTGGTGGAGGTCAATCCGCTCGTGGTCACCGAATCGGGGGAGCTGATCGCCTTGGATGCGAAGGTGAACCTGGACGACAACGCGCTCTCCCGGCACCCGGACCTGGAGTCCCTGCGGGATCCCAGCCAGGAAGACCCCCGGGAGGCCGAGGCCAAGGCCCACGAGCTCAGCTATATCAGCCTGGACGGGAACATCGGCTGCATGGTCAATGGGGCCGGACTCGCTATGGCCACCATGGACCTGGTGCAGCTGCACGGCGGCACGCCGGCCAACTTCCTGGACGTGGGGGGAGGGGCGACGGCCGAGCGCGTCGCGGAGGCCTTCAAGCTCATCCTCTCCGACCCCAAGGTCCGGGCGGTGCTGGTCAACATCTTCGGGGGCATCGTGCGCTGTGACCTGATCGCCGAGGGTATCATCCAGGCGGTTCGGGAGGTCCATGTGGGGGTGCCGGTGGTGGTTCGCCTGGAGGGCACCAACGCGCCCCAGGGGCTCCAGATGCTGGCCGAGAGCGGGCTGGCCCTGGAGACGGCGGCGAGTCTCGCCGAGGCGGCGGACAAGGTGGTCGCCGCGGCGGCCCGGGCGAATTGAGGGCGCGGCGATGAGCGTATTGATCGATCAGGATACCCGGGTCATCTGCCAGGGCTTCACCGGCAAGCAGGGCACCTTCCACAGCGAGCAGGCCATCGCCTACGGCACCAATCTGGTCGGGGGCGTGACCCCGGGCAAGGGGGGCCAGCGCCACCTGGAGAGGCCCGTCTTCGATACGGTCCACGACGCGGTACGGGACACCGGCGCCGACGCCACCATGATCTATGTCCCCGCCGCCTTCGCGGGGGACGCCATCCTGGAGGCCGCCGATGCGGGCATCCGGGTCATCGTCTGCATCACCGAGGGCATCCCGGTGCTCGACATGCTGCGGGTCAAGGCGGCGCTGGCGGAGAGCAGCGCGGTGCTGATCGGCCCCAACTGCCCGGGCATCATCACCCCCGGCGAATGCAAGATCGGCATCATGCCCGGAAGCATCCACAGCCCTGGGCGGGTGGGGATCGTCTCCCGCTCGGGCACCCTGACCTACGAGGCGGTATTCCAGACCACCCGGGCCGGTCTCGGTCAGAGCACCTGCATCGGCATCGGCGGCGATCCCATCCAGGGGCTGGACTTCGTGGCCTGCCTGGACCTCTTCGAGCAGGACCCCGCCACAGACGGCGTCATCCTGGTGGGCGAGATCGGGGGCAGCGCGGAGGAGGCGGCGGCGGAGCACATCCGTGACCACATGAGCAAGCCCGTGGTCGCCTACATCGCCGGCGTGACCGCGCCTCCCGGCAAACGCATGGGCCACGCGGGTGCCATCGTCACGGGCGGCAAGGGCACGGCGGAAGGCAAGTACGCGGCCCTGGAGTCGGCGGGGGTGGTGACGGTGCGCTCGCCGGCGGAGATGGGCTCGCGCATGGCCGCCTTGCTTCAGGGATAGCCGTGTAAGGGGAGTCGGGAAGGGCTTCCTACGGCATCGACAATCGCCACTGGCAACTACCAATGTCCTGTCGAATCCAGATCGCGCAGCTGAATCTCCTGGTCGGGGACGTGGCCGGCAATGCCGAGCGGGTGATCTCGGCCGCGGCCGATGCCCAGGCCGCCGGGGCGCACCTGGTGGTCTTTCCCGAGCTGACCCTCACGGGCTACCCACCGGAGGATCTGCTCCTGCGTCCGGAGCTGCTGCAGCGGGTCGAGACCGTCCTGGGGCGGATCCAGCGGGAGACCGCCCGCTCGGCCCCCGGACTGGCCCTGGTGCTCGGCTATCCGCGCAGTGCCGTGGGCGGCCTCTACAACGTCGCCGGGGTGATCCGTGACGGGGCCGTCGTGGCCGAGTACGCCAAGCAAGAGCTTCCCAACTACAGCGTCTTCGACGAGAAGCGCTATTTTCAGCCGGGCGGAACGGCGACGGTCTTCGAGCATCGGGGGGTCCGGTTCGGACTCAGCGTCTGCGAGGACATTTGGCAGGAAGGTCCGAGCGCCCAGGCGGCCGAGGCGGGGGCCCAGGTCCTCATCAACATCAATGCCTCCCCCTTCCACGCGGGCAAGGCCGCGGAGCGCGAGGCCCTGCTCGCGCGTCGGGCGGCTGAGCACGGCTTCCCGGTGCTCTATGCCAACCTGGTGGGGGGGCAGGACGAGCTGGTGTTCGATGGGGGTTCCTTCGCCGTGGACCGTTCGGGTAGGGCGGTCGCCCGGGCCCCCCATTTCGAGGAGGCCTCGCTCATCCTAGATCTGGACGAGGGCGGTGTCCCCTGCGCGCCGCCCCTGCCCGAGCCGGACGTGGGGACCCTGGGGGAGGCGGCCGTCTACCGCGCCCTGGTGCTCGGGGTTCGGGATTACGTCCGCAAGAATGGCTTCGGTGGGGCGGTGCTCGGTCTGTCGGGCGGGGTGGACTCGGCCCTGACCCTCGCCATCGCGGTGGATGCCCTGGGGGCGGAGCAGGTCGAGGCGGTGCTCATGCCGTCTCGCTACACCGCCGACATGAGCACGCAGGATGCCCTGGCGGAGGCCCGCCTCCTGGGGGTCCAGGCCCACATCGTTCCCATCGAGCCCGCCTTCCACGCCTTTCTCGACATGCTCCAGCCGGTCTTCGCGGGCCACGCGCCGGACGTGACCGAGGAGAACATCCAGGCCCGCTGCCGCGGCATCATCCTCATGGCCCTCTCGAACAAGCAGGGCCGCATGCTGCTGACCACTGGCAACAAGAGCGAGATGGCGGTGGGCTACGCCACGCTCTACGGGGACATGGCCGGCGGCTTCGCCCCCATCAAGGACGTGCCCAAGACCCTCGTCTATCGTCTCGCCCGCTATCGAAACGAGCTGGCCGCGGTGATCCCGGAGCGGGTCCTGACGCGGGCCCCCTCCGCGGAGCTGCGTCCCGACCAGACGGACCAGGACAGCCTACCGCCCTACGAGATCCTGGACCCCATCCTGCGGCTCTACATCGAGGAGGACCACGGCATCGACGCCATCGTCGGTGAGGGCTTCGATGAGTCCGTGGTCCGGAAGGTGGCCCGGATGGTGGATCGCAACGAATACAAGCGCCGCCAGGCCCCCCCGGGGGTCCGCATCTCGCGGCGCGCCTTCGGCCG
>JBAPYD010000064.1:0-1937 GCA_049284555.1 Chromatiaceae bacterium
TGAAGTCCGGCGCCCGTCCGGTGAACGGGGCCCAGGCCTTCGCGGTGACTCTGGCGGCTAGCCCCTGCACCAGCGAATACGAGACTATCTCGGTGCCCGGTGCCGACAATGGCTGGAATCCGGCCGACCCGGCGCGGCGCCTGGAATGTACCGCGGACCGCCTGTGGTCTGGCACTGTCAAGCTCTGCGGCGGCGCCTTCAAGTTTGCCGCCAACGGGGGCTGGCAGCGCAACTGGGGCGCCAACGGCAGCCAGGACGGGCCCAACTTTCCCGGGTTACCGCAGCCGGGGCGCTATGCCGTAACCTTCAACGAGTCTGACCCCAGCCATCCCGCCTTCCAGCTTATCGACGCCGATCCCGGCCTGTGCGGGGTCTCGGCCAGCTTCGTCTGCGAGAACGGACACACGACCCAAGGGATCAGTGGCTACGTCGTCGGCAACCTCCCGCGGCTCGGCGAGTGGAAGGCCGATCGCGCGAGGCTATTGAGTCCCGACGGCCCCTACCCGACCTGGACCGGCCGCATCACGGATCTGCCGCCCAACACGGACATCGAGTGGAAATGCATCAAGCGCCGGGAGACTGGCGACACCTCCCAGGTCCTGCAATGGGAGCCGGGTGAGAACAACCGCTTCAGGACGCCGGCATCCGGTGATAGCGGACGGCAGGTGGGCTCATTCTGATCGGCCCGAAGCGGGCGGCACGCGACCTTGGGCGCGCCCGCCCGCTGTGGTAAAAACTGAGCAAACAGCATTCCCGATACGGCCACCCGCGAACCCCGTCCCTCCAGTTGTCAACGCCTGATCCACGGCTCCGACGTCCGTTCTGGGCGGCATCGAACAACGGATAACGGATAGGAACTTCAACCACCCGAGACCAGATATGGCCCCAATCCTAGCCTGGTGAGGACGGAGGGCAAGGCTTGATGGCTGAGGAAGGCCGGCTGGCGGTTGGTCTGGAGCAGCGCGCACGAGCGGCGGCCGGGCTGGCGAGGGTGAACGGCTGCGGTAGGCACCGGTCCGGCGCGACCGGGATCGTTCGCCGCAGACGCGGCGTGCGGTGTAGCGCTTACCAGGCGAGGCGCTGATCGAACTCGACTCTGGTGCCGGTTGCGCTGGGGTGTCCCAGTCCGGGAACGGTGCGAGCAGGTCATCCCAGGCGGGTGGTCCGCCAGCCGGGGCGATCCGCGGCGGCTCGGCCGACTCGCCGAGGTGGTCGAGAATCCGCTCCACCGGGGCGGCCTCGGTAATGAAGGCAACGATACGCATGTCGGCACCGCAGTTGGGGCAGACCCGCGGCAGGGACTCGAAAAGGCGCGCGATCAGCATCGCCCACAGGTAGCGTGCTCGGGCGCCCGACTCTTCGTAGGACATCCGGGCCACGCTAATAGCAGGCAATGTGGACCAATTCCACCTCAATCGGAGCTCTTTCATGAATACAGCCTTGCGCATTCGCGGCGTGCTGCTGGCAACTGGACTCGGCTTGACGCTGTCATCGATGGCGTGGACGCCTCCTCATGTGCAGCGGCCAATTCAACTTCACGTCCCTCCACACGGAAACGCACTTTTCAAGGATCACTTCGGCAAGCCTCGCTCTCTAGTAGAACTACAGGTAGAGATCGAGCGCGAGAGAGCTCGGGCTGAGGGTCTTTCCAAGTATCAAAGACCGCCGCTTAGCAGAGACGCTGTGTCAGCTGAAGCTTGGATTTTCGAGGCAAGGAGGACTCTGATGGATGAGACAGATCTTAAGAATGCTGAACAATCGCGCAAGATCGCCGACACTGTTGGATGCATGGACCCATACGGAAATTGGCGGCCAAGTTATAGTTCCTATTGTCGTTACTGTTCAGGACCCCTTGCAGGACAGCGATATAGGGGCGTAACCTTCGGCCATGTCTGAGGAACGCCCTGCAACCACAGCATCTGGCGAAGAGCAAGACC
>JBAPYD010000065.1:0-20944 GCA_049284555.1 Chromatiaceae bacterium
CGGATGCGCTCTGCATGTTGCCTCCGCTGGCTTCGGGTCTCTCGCCCCTTCGCCACTCCGGCAACACGCCCGCGCCTACGCCTACCGGGGACTACGCGCCTTCGCTTCGCTCTCCTTGGCGCGCAGCAGGGGAGGTGTCTGCTCCCATCGCGCTACCCCGGGTCGTCTTGCTGCCCGCCGTCTCCGTCGGCACCGTCGATGGTCGCCAGCGACTGCGGAAACGGACCTGACGGCCGGTCAGGGGCCCGTCACAGGGCGTCCCCGTGCTCGTTCCGATGGAGGCGGGTGATGGACTCGACCGTGCGCAGGACCTCCGACTCCTCCAGGGGTGGACGGCAGCGCACGGCGTTCCAGCACAGGAGCAGCTCCGTCACCACCTCCGGATCGACCCCATCGTGCAGGAGATGACCGGCCAGGGAGGCGATGCTGCTGTTGCGCTCGCCCTCCCCCACCCCCTCGCGCAGCAGGCGCCGCCAGTGGGAAAGGGGGTGGCCAGGGGTCGAGTGCCGTCCAGAGGCCAGCTCCCGAAGCCAAGGGGGGAGGGCCACCGGGTAGAGCACCTCCGGTGAGCGCACCCAGCGATAGGGCTCGCCGCTCGCGTGGATGGAGGGGGGCGCGACCACATAGCCGCCGTCGCCCCGCAGGTCGATCCCGGGGGCCATGGCGATCCGACTGCGCGTGACGTCGCCCGGATGGGCGAAATAGAGGTGGCGCCCTCCCCCACCCGTCTGCACCTCGACGGTCTCGGGCAGTGCCCCGTGGAGGCCCTGGAGCTGCTCGAGGCTCTCCTCCGCCCCGTGTCGCGGGTCCAGATCGAGCACCACGATGCCCGAGACGATGCCCGTGACGACGGCGATGTTCGCATCGGGCCAGCGCTGGAACCACGCCGCGATCTCGGGCACATCCGCCCGCCGGTACTGGAACGTCTGCCAGCGCAGCAGCGGTCGCTTGCCCCGGGGCTCGATGGGGATCACCGACCAGCCGAGCCGGCCATAGTCGAGCGCCGCCTTGAGGCTGAGCCCGCTCGCCGCCCCGCTCCCCTTTTTGCGCCACACCTCAGCCTCCGAGACCCGGAGGTCCAGCCGCCGACGGGCCCTGGACCAAGTGAGCCATGGACTAGAAGCGGTATCCCTTGGGAATCACCGCGATCCCCTGATCCGTGACGACGAAGCGCTCCCGATCCCGGGACAGGTCCATGCCGATCTGGGCTCGGGCGGGGACCTCCACGTCCTTCTCGATCACGCAGTTTCGCAGATGGGCGCCCTCTCCCACGATCACCCCGTCGAAGAGGATGGAGGCGTCCACGATGGCCCCGTCGCGCACGCACACCCGCGGGAAGAGGATGGAGTGATTGACCCCGCCGCCACTGATGACGGTGCCGGCGGCCAGCATGGAGTTGACGAAGATCCCCTCGGTCCCGCTCGCCGCCCCGGGGACGGTGCGGGCCGGCGGATACTGGCCCTGGTAGGTTCGGATATTCCAGTCCGCCTGGTAGAGGTCGATGGGGGGCTCGGCGCGCAGCAGGGCCATGTTGGCCTGGTAGAAGGCATCCATGGAATCGAGGTTGCACCAATAGCGGTCCGGGGTGACCCGTCCCCGCTGCTCGCCGAAGCGGTAGCCGAGGAACCGCCCGGAGCCCAGGATGGGCCGGAGTCGATCCAGCGCGATGTCCTGGTCCGGCGTCCCCGGGGCATCGGTTCCGTCCAGGGCGGCGAGCAGCCAGCCCTTGTCGAAGCAGTAGACCCCCATGGTGGCGAGGTCCTCCCCGGCCTGCGGCGTCGAAGGCCCCCCCGGCGGGTCGAGCCGGGTGACCGTCCCCTCCCCGTCCATGTGGGCGCGCGCCTGCACGCCACTGCCGGGGTCGGCGGGGCTGCGGAGCGCCAGGGTCACCTGGGCCCCCGACTCCCGGTGGGCACGGATCAGCTCCGCATAGTCCATGCGGTAGACCGCGGTGCCCTCGAGCACCAGGACCTGGGTCGCGGGGCTGCGCTCCAGCAGGTAGCGGTTCTGGCGGATGGCGTCGAAGGGCCCTCCGTACCAGTGGAGCCCCTCCCGCTGCTGGGGCGGGACCGCCGTGATGAACTCCCCCAGCTCGGGGTTGAAGATGAACCAGCCGTCGCGCAGGTGCTTGTGCAGCGAGTGGCTCTTGTACTGGGTGAGCACCAGCACCTGCCGCAGCCCCGAGTGGAGGCAGTTGGCCAGGGTGAAGTCGATCACCCGGTACTTGCCGCCGAAGGGCACGGCGGCCTTGGGTCGGTGCAGGGTCAACGGATCCAGTCCCACACCGCGGTCGGTGGCGAGGACCAGGGTCAGGGTGGCATCGGGCATGGGCCTCTCGGCCTCCTCAGGCAGTCAGCGGCAGGCACACGTGAAGTATCGCAGGACGCGCGCCCGCAAGCACGGCGGATCGCCGGGGCCCGCGCGGACAGGACCCGCCCGCCGGGACCGGATCAGGCGGCGTTCAACCGCTCCAGGGCCGGCACCGCCTGAGGCGGGAGGGGGCGGATGAGCATGGAGCGCCCCGTCATGTCCGCGGGGACGGGGATCCCCATGAGCGCGAGGACCGAGGGGGCCACGTCCGCCAGGGAGCCCGCCGAGGCCAGGATCCAGCGGCTCTCGTCCACCACCAGGAAGGGGACGGGGTGGGTGGTGTGCTGGGTGTGGGGCTCGTCGGTCTCCGGGTCCACCATGAGATCGCAGTTGCCGTGATCCGCCGTGAGGATGGCGGAGTAGCCATGGGCCACGGCTGCATCGAGGACCCGCCCCACCTCCCGGTCCAGGGCCTCCACCGCCCGGATGGCGGCCCCTTCGTTACCCGTGTGACCCACCATGTCCCCATTGGCGAAATTGACCACGATGAAGCCAAAGTCACCCGAGGCGATCGCCTCCACCACGGCGGTCGCCACCTGGGGGGCGCTCATCTCGGGCTTGAGGTCGTAGGTGGCCACCTTCGGAGAGGGGATCAGCCGATGCTCCTCCCGCGGCGCCAGATCCTTGCTGCCACCGTTGAAGAAGTAGGTCACGTGGGCGTATTTCTCCGTCTCGGCGCAATGGAGCTGGGGAATCCCGAGCGCCCCAAAGACCCGGCTCAGGGTCGTGCCGGGGGCCTCGGGGATGAAGGCATAGGGGAGGCCGAAGCTCGGGTCGTACTCCATCATGCAGGTGAGGTCGATGCGTGGATAGCTGCCCCGGTCGAAGCCCTCGAACGCCGGGCTCACCAGGGCCGCGACGATCTGCCGGGGCCGATCCTTGCGGAAGTTGAAGGAGATCACCACGTCGTCGTCCCGAAGCCCGCCGAAGCCGCCGATCACGCTGGGGTGGATGAACTCATCCCCCTCCCCCGCCCCGTAGGCCAGATTGATGGCATCCCGAGCGCTTGCCGCCTTGCGGCCCTTCCCGAGCACGAGGGCGCGCCAGCCCCGCTCGACCCGGTCCCAGCGACGATCCCGGTCCATGGTGAAAAACCGGCCGGACACCGTCGCGATACGCCCCCCGGCAGCGGACAGGGCCTCTTCCAGGACCGGAAGATGCTGGAGCGCGGAGCGCGGCGGGGTGTCCCGCCCGTCGGTGATCATGTGGACCCAGGGAATCACCCCGTGGCGCCCGCACAGATCGATCAGGGCGAGCAGGTGGTTGAGATGGCTGTGCACCCCGCCGTCCGACACCAGACCGAGGAGGTGCAACGGGCGGCCCCGGGACTTGGCGGTCTCCACGGCCCGCACCAGGGTGGGATTGGTGTAGAGGCTGCCGTCGGCAACCGCGTCGTCGATCAGGACCAGGTCCTGGCGCACCACGCAGCCGCTGCCAAGCGTCATGTGGCCCACCTCCGAGTTGCCCATTTGGCCCTCGGGTAGACCCACTCCCACGCCCGATGCATCGAGCACCGAGAAGGAGTAGCGGAAGAAGTACTCATCCAGCCGGGGTGTACGCGCCTGGGCCACCGCGTTGTTGATCTTGCTCGGATTGATGCCGAAACCGTCGAGGATCACCAGGACCACGGGGCGGCGAGAGTCGGGGGGCGTAAATTCGGTCATAGAGGGCCCTTCCGGATAGCTGCTGACCACTGGGTCTCACAAAAAGGGACATGCGCGACGCATGCCGTTCAGGTATCCAATCGGCTCGCGCCCCAGGACCCAGGAGTCCTGATCCGCGCGCGCAACGCCGACGGTCCTCGTTTCGCTGAACAGCCCATGCAATCCGAATACCCTGGTCGAACAGGCGACACGGTACCGGGGCATCGCTCACACGGGAATCGGGGCTGGATTCTTGCCGGGAGGGGCGTCTCCGGCGGGCGATCGGGTCGACGGGCCGCTTCTCCGCGCGGCCGGGATCCGCCCATGGCCACCGCGGTCGGCCAGCAGGGCGCACGTCTTTGGTGCAGCCAGGGCACACCGGGGATCGACTTGGTGCTCCGAGACCCCTCGGGTATCAGGGCTGCTACCGAGTCGCATCCCGGATCACCCGCTTCATATCGCGCACCGCCCGGTCCAACCCGGAGAACAGGGCCCGGGCGACGATGGAGTGGCCGATGTTGAGCTCCCGCACCCCCGCAATGGCCGCGATCGCCCCGACATTGTGATAATCCAGGCCGTGTCCCGCATTGACCTGGAGGCCCAGATCCAACCCCAGCTGCACACCCCGGCGGATCCGCTCCAACTCGGCGGCGCGCTCTCCCGGCGATCCGGAGTCGGCGTAGCGGCCCGTGTGGATCTCCACGACCGGGGCGCCCACCTCCCGGGCGGCCTCCAGCTGCTCGGGATCGGGGTCGATGAACAGGGACACGCGCACCCCCGCGTCCGCCAGGCCGGCGCAGAACTCGGTCAGGTGCGACCGCTGGGACTTCACGTCGAGCCCCCCCTCCGTGGTGAGCTCGGCCCGACGCTCGGGAACCAGGCAACAATCCGCCGGTCGGATGCGGGCGGCGATCTCACCCAGCTCCGGGGTGGCCGCCATCTCGAGGTTCATGCGGGTGGTGAGGATGCCGCGCAGAAGCTCCACGTCCCTCGCCTGGATATGACGCCGGTCTTCTCTCAGATGCAGGGTGATGAGGTCCGCCCCCGCCTGCTCCGCGACCAGGGCCGCCTGGATGGGCTCGGGATAGCGGGTCCCCCGAGCCTGACGGATGGTGGCGACATGGTCGATGTTGACCCCGAGTAGGACCTCCGGCGCTCTGCTGTCGTTCATGGGGCCTCCCAAGGCCATTGGATCGCTATCGACAAGTTCGCCTCATCGAGGAGAAAGCTGACGGAACAGCTCACGGCTCTTCAGGGGCCTGGATCCTAAGTGGGGTCCGAGGAGGCGGCGCAACAGGGTCCGCGCCTCCCGCTGCTGCTCGGCATCCAGGACCGCGCTGCCCACCAGGGCCAATAGCGTGGCGCCGCGGACCGCAACCGTTGCCTCACCCGTCGAGGCCCGCCGGGGCGGTTGCCCCGGTTCCACCACGTAGGCGAGGCCGGCTTCCACGGACAGCCCGGTCTCACCGTCCCGCCCGAGCCCGGGCGCGTAGCCCAGCTCCTCCAGCAGCCGCAGCTCGAACTGCCGCAGGATGGTCTCCAGGTCCCCCTCACAGAGCCCCCCGAGGGCCGCATGATAGAAGGCGAAGAGGGGGTCATGGGGATCATGCCGGCCCAGGAGCCTGACCAGCAGCTCGTTGAGGTAGAAGCCACAGGGCAGGGCCCGACCCGCAAGGGCGAAGGGCCGTCCGGCGGGCTCCACCCGGGTCAGGGTCCGCACCTCGCCGCGACCCACGACGCCGATCCATAGGGGCTGGAAGGGCTGCAGCAGGGCGCTCCCCGGGTTGCGGGGCCGCCGCGCCCCCTTGGCGATCGCGGGGAAGCGGCCCAGACCACTCGCGAACAGCTCCACCAGGAGGCTGGTGTCGCTGTAGTCACGCCGGTGCAGCACGAAGGCCTGACTCAGGCCGGTTCCGGATCTGTCATCCGCCATGATCGGGGGGAACGCGCCGAGCGCCTCCTGAGCACGCCTTGATGATCAACCGCAAAGCCAATTGCGACGATATTCTAGTCGCTGATCATTGACTTCCAGGATGCGCCCGTAGCGCACATCGCACTGCCTGAGTCTGGACAGTATTTGCGTTCATTCGCGGACCATCTCAACTCAAGGATCGCGATAGCCCAGGCTGGCCAGCGCGGCCTCGTCGCTCGACCAGCTCTTCTTGAGCTTGACCCAGACCTCCAGGCGAACCGGACAACCGAAGAGCTTCTGCATCTCCAGACGGGCCTGGGTGGCCGCGGCCTTCAGGGCCTCTCCCCCCTTGCCGATGATGATGGCCTTCTGGCCGGGCCGCTCGACCCACACCAGGGCGTGGATGAGATAACGCCCGCCCTGGTCCTCGAAGCGCTCGATCTCCACCGTGGTGCTGTAGGGCAGCTCCTGGCCGTAGCGCTGCACCAGCTGCTCCCGCAGGAGCTCGGCGGCGAAGAAGCGCTCCGAGCGGTCGGTGATCTGGTCCTCCGGGAAGAGCGGCTCGCCCTCGGGAAGCGCGGCGATCACGGCGCGCTCGAGGACCTCGATGCCGTCTCCCCGCAGCGCCGAGACCGGAATCAGCTCGAGGAAGCCGTGACGATCCGCAAGTGCCTGCAGGTAAGGGAGGAGTGTCTCCTTCTCGCCCACCGCGTCCACCTTGTTGATGACCGCGATGGCCGGCAGACCGGAGGAGGCCACCGCATCCAGGGCCAGGGCGTCCTCTGGCGTCCAGCGCAGGGCCTCCACGACGAAGAGGGCGAGGTTCGCATCCAGGACCGCGGTGCGCGCCGTGCGGTTGAGATAGCGGTTCAGGGCGTCCGCGCCCCGACGGTGGATCCCTGGGGTGTCGACGAACAGAATCTGCCCCTCCGGTCTCGTCTTGACCCCGAGGATGGAGTGGCGGGTGGTCTGCGCCTTGTGGGAGGTAATGGCGAGCTTCTGACCCAGAATGCGGTTCAGCAGAGTGGACTTGCCCACATTGGGGCGCCCCGCGATACCGACCCTGCCGCAGCGCCTGGGGGCCGGCTCAGACATGCTGCGGACGGCCTCGGCCAGACCGGAGGGTATCAGGCTCCGAGGGATCCTCGAGCCGCGCCAGCATGGCCTCGGCCGCGGCCTGCTCGGCCCGCCGCCGGCTGCTCCCCTCCCCATGGGTGAGGTCGCCCTGGTCAGGCAGCAGACAGCTCACGCGAAAGGACTGCGCGTGCTGGCTGCCCCCGATGCCGACTACCTGGTACTCCGGGACGGGCCGCCGACGGGCCTGCAAGAGCTCCTGAAGCCGTGTCTTGGGGTCCTTGCCGGCGGGGGCGGTGCTGACCTGCTCCAGAGGCTCGCGGAAGAGCGCAAGCGCCACGGTCCGGGCGACCTCGAAGCCGGCGTCCAGATAGACGGCACCGAAAACCGCTTCGAGGGTGTCGGCAAGGATCGAGTCCCGATTGTGCCCGCCGGTGCGCAGCTCCCCCGCGCCGAGCTTCAAATAGGCCCCGAGGGAGATGCCCCTCGCCAACTCCGCCAGGGACTCGCGTTTGACCAGGGCGGCACGCATCCGGCTCAGGGTCCCCTCGTCCGCCTCCGGTACGCGCCCAACCAGGGCCTCCGCCACGACGAAGCCGATCAAGGCGTCACCCAGGAACTCCAGCCGCTCATTGTTCAGCCCCCCGGCGCTGCGATGGGTCAGGGCCTGCTCGAGCAAAGCCGCCCGCCGAAAGCCGTGCCCCAGCTCGCGTTCCAAGCGACGCCGGTCTCCGTTCACTGCGCCTTCACCTCCACCGCGTGGTGGAAAGTAAGCACCACATCGATGTTTCCGAGCAGATGCTCCCGCCGCTCGTAGTCGACTCGAACGTCATAGCTTCCCTTGTCGGTCTTCTGAATCTTGAACGACTTGGGATCGAGGCCACGCACATCATTGATCTGGAGGCGTCGGTTGATCAGATCCATGATGGCCGGCTTGCCACCGACGATCGGCTCTGGCGTTTGGGCGACGCCGTTCATGGCGGACCGAATCGTCCAGTAGCCCACGTAGGCGGGGACGGTGCGCAGTAGCACCACGGCGACGACGGCCACCAAAACAAAGACGAAGAGCAAACCGGCGGCGCCTATACCCCGTTGGCGCGTACGTACACTCGTCATCGTCTTTAACGCTCCTCTTGATCAGGTGTCTTGATCAGATATCAGTGGATCGTCTGTGCGATCCGATCCCAAGCGATCGGCGGGAAGCTGTCCCGGGCCCCATCCCAGTGCATCCAGATGGCAAAGGCCTTGCCCACCAGATTCTCCTCCGGGACGAAGCCCCAGCATCGGCTGTCATTGCTGTTGTCCCGATTGTCGCCCATGACGAAGTAGTGGCCCTCGGGCACCTTGACGGGCCCGTAGGCAAGCTCCCGGCAGCCGGGAGGTAGATCCGGGACCCCGGGACGCACCAGCGTATGGTGCTCCACCCCGGCCAGGTCCTCGACGGACTCCTGGGCCCCCGTCATCACCAATCCCGAGCCCACCCCCGTAAAGGTACCGATAGGCAGCCGCTCTTGGGGCTCCCCATTGATATAGACGATCCGGTTTTGATACCAGATCTCATCGCCCGGCACCCCGATGACGCGCTTGATATAGTCCGTGCGGCCGTCCTCGGGAAACTTGAACACCACCACATCGCCTCGCTGCGGCATCCCGATCTCAACGATCTTATTGTTCAGGACCGGTAGGCGTAACCCATAGGCGAACTTGTTCACCAGGATGAAGTCTCCGGTGAGTAAGGTCGGCATCATTGAGTTGGACGGGATGCGGAATGGCTCCACGAGAAAAGAGCGCAGGAGCAGGACGATGAAGATCACCGGAAAGAAGGACCGGGCATACTCGACCAGCACCGGCTCCTTGTAGACGGGGCGCTCCGCGCCGGAAGTACCCTGGGCCGCCGCCTCTCGGACCAGACGCCGACGCCGAGGGGCGAATACGAGGGCGTCGACGAGCCAAATGCCTCCGGTTAGGATGGAGGCCAGAACCAGGAAGGCTGGGAAATCGAAATTCATGGTCGTTTGGTTCTCAAGGTCGAGACCGCGGGGCCCGGAGATCGAGGGACCGGCGCGATTGGGAGGGGCGGCATCGGGGCTCCACCACGGGAATCCACAGCAAGAAAGGTCCAGGCCAGGGATCCGGGGCCAGCGCTCAATTATCCTTTCCCACCTGGAGCACGGCAAGGAAGGCCTCCTGGGGGATCTCCACCTTGCCCACCTGCTTCATGCGCCGCTTCCCCGCCTTCTGCTTCTCGAGCAGCTTGCGCTTGCGGGTCACGTCGCCTCCATAGCACTTGGCCGTGACGTTCTTGCGCAGGGCCTTGACCGTGGTTCGGGCGATGATCTTGCTTCCGATGGCGGCCTGGATCGCCACCTCGAACATCTGCCTCGGGATCAGGTCCTTCATTCGCACCGTGAGCTCCTGGCCGCGGCTCTGGGAGACGGAGCGGTGGACGATGGTGGAGAGCGAATCCACCTTGTCCCCGTTGATCAGAACGTCGAGCTTGACCAGGTCCGAGGCCTGGAACCGCTTGAGCTCGTACTCGAAGGAGGCGAATCCGCGACTCGCGGACTTGAGCCGATCGAAGAAATCCAGCACCACCTCGGCGAGGGGTAGCTCATAGGCAACCTGAACCTGTCCCCCAAGATAGTGGATGTGCTTCTGCACTCCCCGCTTCTCGATGCACAAGCTGATGACCGCACCCAGGTAATCCTGAGGTGTCAGGATGTGTGCCTCGATGATGGGCTCTCGAACCTCGCCGATCTTGTTCGGCTCGGGCAGGTCCGCCGGATTGTCGATCCTGATCAGCTCCCCGTCGTTGCGCACCACCTCGTAGACCACGGTGGGCGCGGTCGTGATCAGATCCAGGTCGTATTCCCGCTCCAGGCGCTCCTGGATGATCTCCATATGGAGCATCCCCAGGAACCCGCAACGGAAGCCAAAGCCCAAGGCCTGGGAGACCTCGGGCTCGTAGAAGAGGGCCGCGTCGTTCAACCGCAGCTTGCCCAGGGCATCCCGCAGGTCCTCGTAGGCGTCCGAGTCCACGGGGTAGAGACCGGCGAAGACCCGCGGGCGCATCTCCTTGAAGCCGGGAAGCTTGGGAGCCGGATTGTCGGCCCGGGTGATGGTGTCGCCCACGGGGGCCCCGTCGATCTCCTTGATGGAGGCGATCAGGAAGCCCACCTCGCCGGTGCTCAAGACCGGCCGATCCGTCTTCTTGGGTGTGAAGACCCCCAGCGTGTCCACCTGGTGCGCTCGGCCGGTGGAGATCATGATCACCTTGTCCTTCCGACGGATCTCCCCGCTCACCACCCGTACCAGGGACACCACGCCCACGTAGGGGTCGAACCAGGAGTCGATGATGAGGGCCTGCAGGGGTCCGGTGGGGTCGCCGGTGGGGGGCGGGATCCGCGCTACCAGGGCCTCGAGGAGGTCCGGGATCCCCTCGCCCGTCTTGGCGCTGACCCGCAGGGCATCATGGGCCTCCAGGCCGATGATCTCCTCGATCTCCCGGATGACCCGCTCGGGCTCCGCGGAGGGCAGGTCGATCTTGTTCAGAACGGGCAGGACCTCGAGCCCCTGCTCAATGGCCGTATAGCAGTTGGCGACGCTCTGGGCCTCGACCCCCTGGGCCGCGTCGACCACCAGGAGCGCCCCCTCGCACGCGGCGAGGGATCGGGACACCTCATAGGAGAAGTCCACGTGCCCCGGGGTGTCGATGAAATTCAGCTGATAGATCTCGCCGTTTCGCGCCCGGTAGTCCAGGGTCACGCTCTGGGCCTTGATCGTGATCCCCCGCTCCCGCTCCAGATCCATGGAATCCAGCACCTGGCTGGACATCTCCCGCTCACTCAAGGCCCCGCAGAGCTGGATGAAGCGGTCCGCGATCGTCGACTTGCCGTGGTCGATGTGGGCGATGATCGAGAAGTTGCGGATGTGGTTGAGTTCGACCATGCCAGGCGCCCGCGGGCTCAGGGTTGGAGGACGTCGCGCCCTTCCAGGATGTCAGGTCGAGGGGCCGGACCGGCCGCTAGCTCGCCGACGCAAATAGCGCGCCATCATAGCAGAAGAACCTTTGCAGGCGCGGGCGGCCGCCCGGCTTGGGGCGACCACCGGCGATTCAGGATCGGTCAGGGCGACGCCGGCGACAGCGATCAGCCCTTCGGCAGGCGCAGGGCGTAGAACATCCGCCCGTCGCCCCGCTGGATCAGCGCCGCGACGGAGCGACCCGGCTCGATGGCCTCGAGGATGCGATTGAAACCCTCCAGGCTGTCCACGGGCTGGTTGTCGAGCATGAGGATGATGTCCCCGGAGGTGATTCCGGCGGCGGCGGCGGGACCGTCCGTCACGCTCTCCACCCGCACGCCACCCTGGTCGACCCCGAGCTGCTCGCGCTGATCGTCCGTCAGCTCCCGGACGCCCAGTCCCAGACGGTTGACCTTGTCTGGCACCGGCTCCCGCGATACCACCGCCAGCTGCTCATCGTCGGGAAGCTCCGCGATCTTGACCTCGAGATTGAGACGTTCGCCCTTGCGCATCACCTTGATCTTGGCAGTCTCGCCAACGGGAGTCGCACCCACCAGGGGCGGCAGGGCACTCGAGGTCTGGACCTCCTTGCCGTTGTAGCTGAGGATCACGTCCCCCGGAAGGAGCCCCGCCGCGGTCGCCGGACTATCCCGCAACACTTGGGCCACCAGCGCCCCCTGGGGAGAGGGAAGTCCAAAGGTGGGCGCCAGCTCGCGGGTCACGTCCTGTATCAGCACACCGAGCCACCCCCGACTCACCCGGCCCTTGGTCTTCAGCTGCTCCACCACGTCCATCACCAGGTCGATCGGGATGGCAAAGGAGAGCCCCATGAACCCGCCGGTGCGGCTGTAGATCTGACTATTCACCCCGACCACCTCACCGTCGAGGTTAAACAGGGGCCCGCCGGAGTTTCCGGGATTGATGGCCACATCGGTCTGGATGAAGGAGACGTAGTTCTCCGAGGGCAGGCTGCGCCCCTTGGCGCTCACGATGCCGGCCGTCGCGGAATGCTCGAAGCCGAATGGCGATCCGATGGCCAACACCCACTCGCCCACCAGGAGATCCCGGGCCGAGCCGATCCGCGCTGCCGGCAGATCCTGGGCCTCGACCTTCAATAGGGCGATGTCGCTCCGCTTGTCCGCGCCCACCAAGGTTGCGATGAACTCCTGGCGGTCGCTGGTGCGGACGATGATCTCATCGGCCGCCTCCACCACGTGGGCGTTCGTTAGTACGTACCCATCCCCGGAGATGAAGAAGCCCGACCCGAGGGAACGGGCCTGCTCATCGTCCTCCGGGACCTCCCCAGGATCCCCCTGGTCGCCGAAGAAGTGGCGGAAGAAGTCCTGCAGAGGGCTGTCTTCCGGCAGGTCCGGGATCGAGAAGCCATGGAATTGCTCGGCGAGGTTTCGGCTCTGCTTGGTGCTGATGTTGACGACCGTGGGGCCGTTCTGGGCAACCAGCTCCGTGAACTCCGGAAGGGCACGGGTGGTCGCGCCCGCCGTGATCCACGACCAGCTCAGGATCAACCCCAGGACCAGGGTCCGCCGAAAACCAGAAATAGGACGCATGGATACTCCGATGTGGAATCTTGCGGTGCCCCTTGACCGCCGGTGACACGGGCCCGCGCAACCGCTCAGGGGCGGTCGGCCGTACCGGGAGGGGACTTGAGGGACGCCTCGCCGCCGAGCCGACGAAGGACGACGGGGTGATACTTGGGGTGCCGTGCACGCCTCGCACTGTAGCCGCGCAGCCAGTATAAAGCTAGAGTGAAACCGAGCAGCGCCCCCGTCAACGCGCAACCCTCCGGCCCGCCGAGGATCTCGGCCCAGAGCGCTCCCGGTTGCTGCCCAACCCACTGTCCGATCACCCCACCCGTGACCAGGCCGAGGATGGGAACGAGATAAGCGGCGAAGGCAGCCGCGAGCAGCCCCTCCTCCGAGACGCCCACCAGGACCCGGTCACCGATCGCCGCCCCAGCCGCGTTTCTGGCCTTCAGCGTGACCGACCGCCGCCCCAGCAGCCGGTCGACAAGGGCGGTTCCGCAAGCCCCGTTGGAGCCGCAGTCCGCGCAACCGCCGCGCCGCTCCGTGCGCACCTCCGCAAGCTCGCCGTTCAGGGACAGGACCGTCCCCTGCTCCTCGATCACCGGCTCGCCTCCTCGCTCGGGCGCACCCCCGCGACCGCCGCTTGGACCGTGGCCAACGGCACCTCGCCAACCACCGTCACCTGGTGGCCGGCGACCTTTCGTCCCGCCGCGTGGACGGCGCCGATCCGGGTGACCCCGTCGAGCCCCTCGGCGGCATCGGGCTCGATATAGATCGAATAGGCCGAGAGCCGATCGCTGAACACGAAGTGCTCGACCTCGGCGCCGCTCGCGGCCCGCATCACGTCATGGAGGATGGGCTCGAAGCCCGCCGGCCGGGGTTCGAAGCGCCAGCGGCTGGAACCCAAGTCGCCGTCGGGCGCCGCTCGCTCCCCGGTTCGTTCCTGCGCCGCCTCCTCCGATTCACCCTCATCGTCTCCCTCCTCATTGAGCACGAGGGCCGTGAACATCAGCTGCTCGATGGGCTCGCCCGCGTGGTCGAGCAGCTCGGATTTCAACGGCAGGCCGGAGTCCCGGTCCAAATGAAGCCGATAGCCGTAGCGAAGGGCGTCCCGGGGCTTGATGACGAGGACGTCGGTATCGCGCCCCGCGATTCGCGCCGTTCCCTCGATCAAGAGCTCGTACCAATCCGCAAGCAGCGCCGGGTCGATCCGGTCGGAGCGCAGCAGGTTGCGGCCCGCCTGACTCTTGACCGAGATGGGATGCCCGTCGGGCATGACGCAGGTGACTCGATCCCGCTCACGGGCGACCGCCATGATCGGCCCGCTCAGGGAGACCAGGCGCTCCTGGACACGCCCCCCATCAACGTGGTGGACCAGGTGTAGGGTCTCCAGACGATTGTCCTGCAGATGGACGAGCGTCCCTTCGAAGTCCAGGGAGCGCAGGGCACGATTCATGGTTTCGAGCATCCTGCCCGCCCGATCCGTATCCTCCCCACCCCAGGTCCCCGAGCCGCTCCCTAGCCCGAGCACTGCCGCGAGCACCGCGGCCCACACCCTAGCGGGCGCCTTCATAGCCAACCAAGGTGGCGTAGGGCAGCATCCCCTTGACGCCGGCGGCAGGGGCAGCCTCCTGGTGATTGACCAGGAAGAGGTCGAGCTTGCTCGCCAGGTCCGGTCGATCCAGGTCCCAACGACGCTCCGCCAACCCGGCCGCCGGGCTCAGGGTCGACACCTGCGTTTGCAGAGCCTCCGAGGTCGCGCGATCCGGTCCTCCCACCAGGCTCGGAACGGCGAACACCGCCAGAAAGGCCGCACCGGCCGCCAGTGCCGCCCCACCGAAGGGTGCCAAGCGGAAGAGAAACCCCGCGCGGCTCGGACGATGACGGATCGGGATGGGCTCGGTGAGGAGGGCCTCACCGACGGACGTCGCCAGCCCCCGGGCGGCGGGATCGATCGCCTCCCCCCGCATCGCATGTGCGATCAGATGGTAGCGTTCCCATGCACTGCGAAGCTCCGAATCCCTGCCGATTCGGTCCAGCAGGCCAGCGGCGTGCTGACTGCCAACCTCGCCGTCCATCATCGCAGAAAGCTGCTCGAGTCGTTGATCGCTCATGACCGTTACTATCCAGGCCGGTTGGCTCGCTTAGTCCGCTGTCCGGTCGTCCAGAAGGGACGCCCGGCTTCCACGGGGCTCGTGCCCCGGATTCAGGGTTCGAGAAGAGGCCGCAGTCGTTTGTCGATCGCCTCTCGCGCCCTAAAGATCCTCGAGCGCACGGTGCCGATCGGGCATTCCATCGCGGTGGCGATCTCCTCATAGCTCATGCCCTCCAGCTCGCGCAGGACGATGGCAGTTCTCAGATCGTCCGGCAACGCATCGAGCGCCTGCTGCACGGTGCGCGCGATCTCGTCGGTCAGGAGATGCCGCTCCGGTGTGGCGTTCTCGCGCAGTCGCGCACCCAGGTCCATCTGCTCCGCGACATCGGCCTCCAGATCATCCCCCGGCGGTCGACGCCCCTGGGCCACCAAATGGTTCTTGACCGTGTTCACCGCGATGCGATAAAGCCAGGTGTAGAAGGCACTCTCCCCGCGAAAGCCATCGAGGGCCCGATAGGCCTTCAGGAACGCGTCCTGCGCGACGTCCAAGACCTCCGCCGGGTCGCGAACGTAGCGACCAATCAGGTTCGCCACCTTTTGCTGGTACTTTAGGACCAGCAGGTCAAAGGCGCGGCGATCACCTGCCTGGGCGCGACGGACGAGCTCCTGGTCGGTGCTACGCTCAGTCATCGGCGACGATCCGCGGAGACGCCGCCCCGGTTTCCGATGGCATGGACAGCTCCCGTGAGGGGAAGTTCTTGGATCTTGCGAGATGCGGCCGCGGCGCTTCAAATAAACGGCGGAAAATTGATCCACGCCATGAAAAGCGCAAGTGTAGGCAAGCGGGC
Organism: Chromatiaceae bacterium; assembly: GCA_049284555.1. Lineage (GTDB taxonomy): Bacteria > Pseudomonadota > Gammaproteobacteria > Chromatiales > Chromatiaceae > Thiodictyon. Next base: position 15,507 of record JBAPYD010000065.1, read on the forward strand.
CTCGGAAGTCGCGCGCGGGAGACGCTGCCGATCGAGGCAACAGGTCCCCTGCGCCGGCCCAGGCCTTGGGTCACCCCGGCGTTTCAGCCACAAAGAGCCACGGTAACCCCATGTCCGAGACCGTCCACCGATTCGATGTCCTGATCCTAGGCAGCGGCGCCGCCGGCCTGAGTCTGGCCCTGAGATTGAGCGAGCATCTCTCGATCGCGGTCGTCTCCAAGCGGGAGCTCACGGAGGGGAGCACCGTCTATGCCCAGGGCGGCATCTCGGCAGTGCTCGACGCCCAGGACTCGGTGGATTCCCATGTTCAGGATACCCTCAGGGCCGGCGCCGGGCTCTGCGACAGCCGCGTCGTCCGCCTCGTCGTGGAGCGCGGTCCCCAGAACATCCAATGGCTGCTGGACCAAGGGGTCGCCTTCACCCGGAGTGACGAATACGCCTCGGCGGGGGGCTATCACCTCACCCGGGAAGGCGGCCACAGCCATCGCCGGGTGGTGCACGCGGCGGACGCAACGGGCCGGGCCGTCGCCACCACACTCGAGTCTCGGGTCCGCACCAGCCCCAATGTGACCCTGTACGAGCAGCACATCGTCGTCGATCTCATCACCACGCGGCATCTGCCCCGGCGGGCGAGCCACCCTTCACGCGAGCACAATCGCTGCTTCGGGGCCTATGTCCTTGACCGGGAGAGCGGACGGGTGGAGACCTTCCTGGCGCGCTTCGTGGTGCTCGCCACGGGCGGGGCCAACAAGGTCTATCTCTACACCAGCAATCCGGACGTCTCCACGGGAGACGGCATCGCCATGGCCTGGCGTGCGGGCTGCCGGGTGGCCAACATGGAGTTCATGCAGTTTCATCCAACATGCCTCTATCACCCTGAAGCAAGGTCGTTTCTGATCACGGAGGCCCTGCGGGGAGAAGGCGCGCGCCTGCTCCTGCCCAATGGGGAGCGGTTCATGCCCCGCTTCGATTCACGCGCGGAGCTTGCCCCTCGGGACATCGTCGCCCGCGCCATCGACCACGAGATGAAGCGCCTGGGCGCCGAGTGCGTCTATCTCGACATCTCCGATCGTTCACCCGATTTCATCATCGGACACTTCCCGACCATCCACGCCCGCTGCCTGGAGCTCGGGATCGACATCACCAAGCAGCCCATTCCCGTGGTACCGGCCGCTCACTACACCTGCGGCGGGGTCATGGTGGACCAGCGGGCGCGCACCGATCTGCCCGGGCTGTACGCCAGCGGGGAGACGGCCTACACGGGTCTCCACGGGGCCAATCGCATGGCGAGCAACTCCCTTCTGGAGTGCCTGGTCTACTCGGAGCTCGCGGCCAACGACATCGAGCAGTCGGCCCCCGACACCCCCGAGCCACCCGAGGCGGAGCCCTGGGATGAGAGTCGCGTCACGGAGCCCGACGAGGAGGTGGTGGTCACCCACAACTGGGACGAGCTTCGGCGCTTCATGTGGGACTACGTGGGGATCGTCCGCACCACCAAGCGGCTTCGGCGCGCCAAGCGACGTGCCGACCTGCTCCAGCAGGAGGTGATCGAGTACTACAGCAACTTCCGCGTCAGCAACGACCTGATCGAGCTGCGCAACCTGTTGGAGGTGGCGGACCTCATCATCCAGTCCGCCTTGCGTCGGCGCGAGAGTCGGGGACTCCATTTCACGACGGACTTCCCCCGCAAGGACACCAGCCAACGGTCACCCACGGTGCTGATCCCGGACGGCTACCAGCCCCGGTCGCAGGAGTGACCCAGGGGGCCGCGCCCTCCAACAGGTCCCTCTTGACCCCTAGACCGCCTGGGCGCAAGGGACCCCGCTAGCGTACCCCCCTTCCCGGCGGAGCTGCGGGCATCTGGCCTCCGCCGACCCCGCCGGCTCCCCTTGGGGCACCTGCTGGAGCTGACATCGGGACCCCACCAGGTCCGCTGAAAAGGCCAGGGCCCAGAGGATCGGCTCCCGGCCATCCTTCCGCGGGATCCTGGGCGGGTGCGGACCCAGGGGCCTGGCCCCAAGTGGGCCACCCGAGGGGATCCCAGGTCGGAGCCTGCGTCGATTGTCCGCGCGGCGAGAGACTCGCAGGGGGCCCGCTACCCAACCCCCGAGACGGATACGGCCTCGAGGGTCCAACCCCTCGCGTGGTCCCCCGCGGAGCAGGAGGTCGCGTGGTCCGCTTGCCGCCCTCGAGGTCTTCCAGGCGCAGACGCAGCCGGTCGAGCCCGCTGGGAGCCGACAGGACACGCAAGCTCTGCCGATCGAGCGCGCCGTCGATCCCGAAGCGACCCTGGACCACGACGCGCTCACCTGGGCTCGGGCGATACGCCGAATCCGGCAGAGTCAAGGGACCGACCCGACGGCCACCAGTATCGACAAAACCCTCGAGGAGGAAATTCCGCACCCGACCGCCAAAGGGCAACACCCATCCAATGCGCAGCCGGGTCCGCGTCAGTCCGTCTCCCTCCGGCTCTCCGTAGACGGTCAGGTCCGCGCCCAAGGGGATGGCCGTGGTGTCAGTGCCGGAGGGAAGCGGATAGCGGTGTCCCCCGATGACGAGGCCGCGAGCGTCCACTTCCTCGACCTCGCCTCGGACGAATGCCCCCGCCCCCTCCGGCGGTTGCTCGATAAGAGAGGCGACGACGACACCCTTCGGCTCCCGGAGACCGGAGACCGAGACCCACTGCCCTGGCCGCACCGTCTTGGCGAGCGGGTCGCCCGCGGGCATGTGCACCCGTTGACCGAGCACCCGCAGGATACCGTTCCGGGCGTCGATCGATGCGACGGGGCCAACCACGGCATGCCGTACCTCGATAGAGCGGGCGACCAGCCGGTCTGCCTGCACCTCGGCCTCCACCGCCACGACCTGCCCCAAACGCAGATCCTTGGCGGTGGCGGGACCATCGCGGAGCGACACGGGCTGGTCCTCCCAGTAACTGACCTCGACCCCGTTCACCCAGATGCTGCCGAAGGCGCTGATCGTGCCGACGATCCCCGTGCCCCCGATCCCGCGCCCGTCCCCCGACGGCTGGTATCCGGTCCCGCCGATCCCCGAGCCACCGTCGTCCATCGTGTGGCCAGTTCCCCCGAGCCCTCGGCCAGGATCGGGATCGCCGGCCGTGGGGGCCGCGGCGACGAGGGCGAAGAGAAGTCCCAGGAAGAGACGTTCGATCATGGCTCAGCACTCTTCGGCGGCGACTCCGGTTCTTCGGGTGCCGCATAGTAATAGACGCCGAAGCTCATCCGATGGTTGGCCTCGGCTGACCCCTCGTGCTGGTCGGCCAGGTCATTGGCCTCCCGATTCAAGGTCAACAGCGCGGTCATCCCCAGATCGTGGGCCAACGACCTCAAACGGCTCACGGCCTCGGGCGTCAACCGGTCGTAGTAGACCGCTCGCTCGATGAAGGGCGCCGACCCACTGGTCAGGTTGTGATCGCAGGCCGCGATGTGATCGCGGAGATTGCGTCCCAGAAAGAAGGCGAGCTGCTCGAAGTCCTCGCGGGGGACCAGGGCGGCCTCGTCAATCCTCACGCGACCCTCGGCATCGAAATGCGCCAGGCCCCGCTCCAGCCAGTCATCGAGGACGGCACGGGGCCTGATGTCCTTGCTGACCCGTGTGACCAGCGACTCGAAGGACGGACCTTCCTCCGCAAACCGAGGTAACGGGCGCGGGTTCCCGGCCCCATCACCGAACTCCGGGCTCCCGGCCCACAGGGAGATGACCTGCGCGCTCAACGACAGGGCCGCCGGCGGGCCGCCGCCCTCCGCCTCACCCAGGGCACGCAGCCGCTTGACGTCCTTGCGATGAACACCCGTCAGCAAGCTGACGCGGCTGTCGGTCTGCCGGCCGTCGGAGGCAGCATAGTCCCTCTCTCCAACCGACACGTACACCTCTTTCAACAGCGCCGACAGGGCAGGATAGGTCACGCCCTCCCGGATCAGCAGGCGAATCAACGGGCGCAGCAAACGCCTCAGCGCCCGCATCAGCGCTGGATGCACCGCCCCTCGAACAGCGCTCGACTCCATGGACTCCAGTAGCAGCAATACCGTAACCCCGACAACTATACTCGGTAAACGCTCCGCGGGATACTTTCCCACGTCTTGACGAGTGCAATTTTCCCACATAGACTGCGGACATCAAGCGGGATATTTTCCCACGCGCTTCGGGGCAGCCCCGATCGGAGAGACCAGACCGATGAAGGCACACAGCAAGGGCGGCACCCGGGTCCACGCGACCCGGCGTGCCATTTCAATCGGCGCCGCTGCGCTGTTGGCTTCCGGCCCCTTGGCCGCCGACGCCTGGGACCTCGGACCAGCCCGGGGAGGGCCTTTCGACCTGCCCCCGGTCGAATGGTCCCGCGGGCTCGGGAACGACGGGGGATCCGAAGGCTCCACCAGCCGATTCGGAGCGCTCGGAACCCCGAGCCTGGAGCGCCAGTCGCGCTTCTACGGACCCGGACAGCACCGGGTCAGCGGATTCGATCGGGCCCCGACGGGCTCCCCTGGACGCTCCCTCCACACCCCCGGAGGCGGGGGTCGGGGACGCTAAGCGTGCACTTCGCGCAGCGGCGCGGCGAGCGCGTCACGCCATCTGCTAAACAATAGAGGTACAGAGATCATGATTGCGAGCCAGAAATATATCTTTGCAGTTGCCGCGCTGGGCGCGATGCTCTCCATGCCAGCCGCCGCGCATCACATGAGTGATGACCCAGACTTCGTCGAGGAGCAGATGCCTGCCGATGCCCTCGAGCAGCACACCCTGATCGTCGACGAGGTGCTCGACATGGGGGTGGCCCAGATGGCGGACACGCTGATGGGTGACCCAACGATGACGGGCGATACGGCGATGGATCCCGCGGACATGGGCAGTTGGAGCGGGTCAGCGAACGCGACGGACCCGAACATCCTTCGTAACCCTCCAACCCTGCCTTAGCCGGAAGGGCATCGGACCGTTTCCCTGCCTCTTTATGAAATGGGGCGGTCCGCACACGAACCTCGGCAGGTTGCATCGCAGTACTGAACTGAAACATGCGAGGTCCTGCTAGCTCCCCGCACATCCCTTAGATAGACAATTCCCTCCTCCCCCCCTGGGGTGAGCGGTCCAAAAGGGAGGGCCGCTCACCCACTTTCTTTTCACCGACACCACTCTCAGGGCGGCTTCCAGCCCCCTCGGCGACCCCACCGTGGAATGACGATACCCGATCCATGGGGCCTGCCAGCCTGGCGGCATCAGGCGTCCATGCCGGGGACCGGGGTCTGGTTGGACGAGGAGACTCCCGCCCGTCCTTGATGGGGATCAAAGGCGGAGGGCCCGCAGCGACTTAAGGTTCGGAGACGTGAAGTCCTCAAGGGGTCTGACGAGGAGCTGTGCGTGCCGGATTCTGAAACGTCGCCCTCCAAGCCACCGATCGCGCAAACAACCCAAGGCAGGGAGAGAAG
>JBAPYD010000066.1:0-3497 GCA_049284555.1 Chromatiaceae bacterium
ACCCTGAACCCTGTGAACCCCTTCCGCGATTACCTGTGCGAACACTTGGAGGAGCTTCTCGAGAAGCGGTCCGTCGTCGTGTTCTATGACCCGCGCAACGAGTTTCTGCCCTTCTTCGACCGGGAGCTGGAGGCGCAAGAGGGCGGTGCGCTGCCGCGAGTGACGATCGGCGACCGGACCGCCTATCTCGCACGCTATGACGGATCCTTCTTCGGCCTCCGCGCGGCCGTCGAGCCCGTCGTCGGAGCCGACAAGCCAGACCCGGTGATCCTTTACCTGCCCGGCGTCGCGCGCGACCGCGCCGGCTCCGTGCTGATGGAGCTGGAGCGGGGCGGCGATTGTTACGAGCCTCAGCTCAAGCGCCTGGCCCTGAACGTGCTGCGCAAGCGGTTCACCGACGGGCAGATCGACGAGATGCTGCGGCCGGCGTCCGTGAGCTGGGGCGACATCGTCGCCTTTCTGGGAGACGGGGACGGCGGCAAACCGTCGGTGCTGCGTACCCTGTTCGGGGGCGCCCAGGGTGAAGCTTTGCTGACGGAGTGGCTGGCGTCCGACGTGAAGGACTCCGCCATTGCGGAGAAGGAGGCCGTCCCGGAGCTTCTCAAGCTGATCAAGGCCCGGCTGGGATTGGAGCTTCCGGACGATACCGGCGTGCCCGAGGCCCGCGCCAGGACCGCGCGGTATGTCCTGGTCAACGAGTTCCGAGGTGACCTGTCCTGCGAGCCGCCGACATCCGTCGGCATGGTCCCCAATGCCCCCCTCAAAGAGCAGGCCGAGCGAGTCCGGGACCTGGCCGAGGGCCTGCGTCGGGGCCATCCCGAGGCCTACGTCGCGCTCGCCGATCGCGTGGAGCAGGACCTGGGCCTGGCGGATGCGGACGTGGACGCGGCCCACCTGGGTGCGGTGGACACCTTCCGGTTCGAGGAGCACCGGCTGCTTGTCCACACGGCCGGACTCATCGCCAACAAGCGGTACGAGCCGGCGTTGTCGGTCGTCACCGGGCGCAGCCACAGCTTCTGGGTGGACCGGGACGTACGTCGCCAGGCCCAGTGGGAGGCGTGCCGGCTCATGGGGGAGCTTGGCCGCGAGCTTGAGCGCATCGGTCCGGCGCTCGCCAAGATGGGCACCGACCCGGCCAAATGGTTCGCGGCCTACGCGGCGCAGGACGGCTGGCACCGGGGCGATGGCCTGCAGCGCCGGCTCGAGGCCTGGGTCGCCAGGATGGACGAGGAGCCGGAGGCGGAGCAGGCGCTCGCAGTGGTACGGCGGGAGCACGAGCACCTGCTGCGGTCGATGGCGGACGGATTCGCAAAGGCATTGGCGGGGTCGGCCTGGACCGTGCCCGGCGTGCTGCACAAGACGCGCATCTACCCGGAGGTGGTCCAGACGATGGGTGGGCGGGTCGCCTATTTCTTCGTCGACGCCATGCGCTACGAGATGGGCGTCGAGCTGGCGGGTCAGATCGAGGGGGCGAAGGACCTCACTGTGCGCCCGGCGGTCTGCGCGCTGCCCTCCATCACGCCCGTCGGCATGGCCGCCCTTTTGCCCGGGGCCTCCGCAAGCTTCGGCGTGGTGGACGCGAAGGGGAAGCTTGCGGCGCGTATCGAGGGAACGGAGATGCCCGGCCTGAACGAGCGGCTGAAGTTCCTGAAGGCCAAGGTGCCCGATGTGGTGGAGATGACCCTCGGCAAGCTGCTCGGCAGGTCGCCGGCGCAGGTCGGCAAGGCCATCGGTAGTGCGTCCCTGGTCGTGATCCGCTCCCAGGAGATCGACTTCGTCGGCGAGATGGACGGGGACCTGCTCGCAAGGCAGGTGATGGACACAGTCATCGGCAACCTTGCGCGGGCGGTGAGGAAGCTCGCCGCCGCGGGCGTCGAGCACTTCGTCATCACCGCCGACCACGGCCACCAGTTCTCCGTGCGCAAGGAAGACGACATGAAGACCGACAACCCGGGCGGGGACACCCTGGACCTGCATCGCCGCTGCTGGATCGGCCACGGCGGGGCCACGCCCCCCGGCACGGTGCGCGTCAGCGGGGCGGAGCTTGGGTACGGGACGGATCTCGATTTCGTCTTCCCGACCGGACTCGGCGTGTTCAAGGCGGGCGGGGGCTTGAGCTTCCACCACGGCGGCTTCAGCCTGCAGGAGCTCGTGGTCCCGGTCATCAGCCTGCGCATGGCAACCGGCAAACCGGCGGAGGTGCCCGGCGTGCACGTTCGCATCGAGGGCTGTCCGTCCAGGGTCACCAACCGCACCTTCGGGCTCAAGCTCGCCGCTGGAGGGGATCTGCTCGCCACGGAGCCGCTCCTGTTGCGCGTCCTGCTGATGTCCGGCGCAGAGGAGGTTGGCCGCGCGGGCATGGCGGTCGGCGGGGACTTCGACCGCGCAAAGAGCACCTTGCTCCTGGAGCTGGGGACCGAGGCCAGCGTCGGCATGATGCTGACCAACGATCAGTGCGAGTCGTTGCGGGTGGTGGTGCTGGATGCGCGGACGGACGGGGTGTTGGCGCAGTCCGATGAGCTGCCGGTGAAGTTGGGGATCTGAATATGAAACGTTCCAGCGTTCTGAAGCTTCTGTCCGAGCACAAGCCGGAGCTCTTCCGCCGCTTCGGCGTGACCGATCTCGCGCTGTTCGGCTCGACGGTCCGGGATGCAGCCAAAGAAGATAGCGATATCGATATTCTGGTTGCCTTCGAGGGGCCCGCGACGTCGGAGCGCTATTTCGGCGTCCAGTTCTATCTGGAGGATCTGCTGGGCCGCCCCGTGGATCTCGTCACCGACAAGGCGCTTCGCCCGGAGCTGCGGCCGCACGTGGCGCGGGAGGCGGTGCATGTCTAAAACGTCATTCGTCGTCAGAAATAGGTCATCGGCGGTATGCCCGTCGTCTGACGACTGACGGCCAACAACTGATGACCGGCTACCAAAGACCGACGACGAGATGCCCATGAATGACACCACCCCCTCCCGTGACGCGCTCGACGACAAGGCCAACCGTGTCTTTTCCGGCAAGGTGGTGCGCAAGGATCTGGTGCGGAAGGTCAAGGTCGGCGCCAACGTCCCCGTGTTCGTGCTGGAGTACCTGCTCGGGAAGTACTGCGCCTCATCGGACGAGATGGCGATCCAGATGGGTCTGCAGGTGGTCAACGACACCCTGGCGGACAACTACATTCGCCCCGACGAGGCGACCCGGGCCCAGAGCAAGGTCAAGGAGAACGGCCGGCACACCTTCATCGACAAGGTGAAGGTGCGACTGGTGGACTCCCAGTACTGGGCCGAGGTGACGAACTTCGGCCACAAGTTCGTGCATATCCCCGACCACTACGTGCGGGACTTCGACCGGCTTCTGACCGGCGGGATCTGGGCGCAGATCGACATGCGCTTCGAGTACGACGAGGAGAGCAAGGGCAAGAACCCGTTCTGGATCGACAAGCTCACCCCCATCCAGCTGGCGAGCTTCGATCTGGACGAATATCGCCAGCTCCGCGCCGAGTTCAGCAC
>JBAPYD010000067.1:0-6748 GCA_049284555.1 Chromatiaceae bacterium
GCTCGTAGCGGGGCTGCTTGGTGATGAAGGCGGGCAGCACGCGCCACAGGGGCCTGTTGTGGTCGTAGTCGTCCTTGAACTGCTGAAGCTCGGTGACCATGGTGTTCCATCGGCCCTTGGTGATGCCGATGGTGAACATGATGAAGAAGGAGTAGAGGCCGGTCTTCTCGACGATGATCCCGTGCTCGGCCAGATAGCGGGTGACGATCGCCGCCGGGATTCCCCAGTCCTCCACCTGGCCGTCCACGTCCACCCCGGGGTTGATGACGGTGGCCTTGATGGGGTCCAGCATATTGAACCCCGGCGCCAGATCTCCGAAGCCGTGCCAGGGCTCTCCGGCCCTGAGGATCCAGTCCTCCCGCTCCCCGATGTCTTCCTCCGCCAGGCGGTCGGGTCCCCATACCTTGAACCACCAGGACTCGCCGAACTCCGCGTCCACCTTGCGCATGGCGCGGCGGAAGTCGAGGGCCTCCAGGATGGACTCCTCCACCAGGGCATTGCCGCCCGGGGGCTCCATCATGGCGGCGGCCACGTCGCAGGAGGCGATGATGGCGTACTGGGGGCTCGTGGACATGTGCATGAGGAAGGCCTCGTTGAACACGTCGCGGTCGAGCTTCTGTTGGTCGCTCTCCTGCACCAGGATCTGGGAGGCCTGGGAGAGCCCCGCCAGCAGCTTATGGGTCGACTGGGTCGAGAAGATCATGGAGTCCCGGCAGGGGGTGCGTCCCTCGCCGATGGCGTGATAGTCGCTGTAGAACGCGTGAAAGGCGGCGTGGGGCAGCCAGGCCTCGTCGAAGTGCAGGGTGTCGATGCGCCCGTCCAGCATCCCCTTGATGGTCTCCACGTTGTAGAGGACCCCGTCGTAGGTGCTCTGGGTGATGGTGAGGATGCGCGGGCGTCCCTGGGCCTCCCGGGCGAAGGGGTTGGCGGCGATCTTGCGCTCGATGTTCTCCCAGCGGAACTCGGAGAGCGGGATGGGCCCGATGATCCCGTAGTGGTTGCGGGTCGGCATCAGGAAGACCGGAATGGCCCCATTGATCGTGATGGCGTGGAGGATGGACTTGTGGCAATTGCGGTCCACCACCACCACGTCGCCCGGCGCAACCGTGGAGTGCCAGACGATCTTGTTGGAGGTGGAGGTCCCATTGGTCACGAAGAAGAGATGGTCGCAGTGAAAGATGCGGGCGGCGTTGTGCTCCGCCGCGGCCACCGGCCCCGTGTGGTCCAGGAGCTGCCCGAGCTCCTCCACCGCGTTGCACACGTCGGCGCGCAGCAGGTTCTCGCCGAAGAACTGGTGGAACATCTGGCCCACCGGGCTCTTGAGGAAGGCGACGCCGCCCGAGTGTCCCGGACAGTGCCAGGAGTAGGAGCTGTCGGCCGCATAGTGCGTCAGGGCCCGGAAGAAGGGCGGCGCAAGGGAGTCCAGGTAGCCCCGGGCCTCCCGGACGATGTATCGGGCGACGAATTCCGGCGTGTCCTCGAACATATGGATGAAGCCGTGAAGCTCCCGCAGGACATCATTGGGGACATGTCGCGAGGTGCGGGTCTCTCCGTAGAGGAAGATCGGGATGTCCGCATTACGGAACCGGATCTCCTCCACGAAGGCCCGGAGCTGGGTGATTGCCTCCGCCGCATCTTGGGGCGAGGAGAACTGCTCGTCGTCAATGGACAGGATGAAGGCCGAGGCGCGCGACTGCTGCTGGGCGAAGGAGGCCACGTCGCCGAAGCTCGTGACTCCGACGACCTCGATGCCCTCCTCCTCGATGGCCTTGGCCAGGACGCGCACCCCGGTTCCACTGGCATTCTCGGAGCGGAAGTCCTCATCGACGATCACCACGGGGAAACGAAAGCGCATGGGGCGGGGTCCTACTGGCTGTTGGGGGCGGCTCGGACGGAAGTATAGGGCCCTATGCGAGACCCCGATGTTACGGTGCCGGGTCAGCGCAATCGGCCGCGACCTTGGTCATCGCCCGGGCTCTCGGCCACGGGCTCTGGGGCTTCTCGGGCGGAAGGCCGCGGACCGATACCGATGGGGACTGAGCGAGCCGATTGGCAGATACGAGCGGCGGCGGCCCGTTCGCGCCGACGACGCCTTGGACCTGGCGAGGCCGGGGTCCAGCGTCTTCCCGCATCGGCGCAGCAGGGCTGCTCCCAAGGTCTGTAACCGAAGCGGGGATCGGGACGACCTAGGGACTGAAGGGCAGCGTTCGCGAAGCTAGACGCGTCGGGCGGATCGACCACCTGACCGCGCCCGTGCGCGGCGTCGGCCCAACGGATACGTCAGTTGGCGACCCTCCGGACTGTCCATTCTTTTTCATTGAGATCAGGAGCCTAGAATCATGTTCGTACTCGCCAGGCAGTGCCGCGACGCGAATCGGCAACTTGTACGGCCCTGCTGGGCCCAGGTCGACGGATCCACCGGGTCCCTTCCGGTAGCGTGGCTGCTGTCTGTGGTCCTTTTGATCGCACTGGCGATGACCGCTCCGGCGATGGCGAAGAGCTCGGAGGCGTCGGCACCCTCCCGCGTTGGTGAGGCGACGGACAGCATCGTGCTCGGCATGGGGTGCTTCTGGGGCGCGGAGAAGCGGATGGCCGCGCTCCCGGGCGTGCTGGACGTCGAGAGCGGCTATGCCAACGGGGACATCGAGGGCAGCTATCGGGCGATCATCGCCCATGAATCCGCCCTGCGCCGGGGCCGGGCGAGCGGACGCAACCATGCCGAGGTCGTCCGCGTGGTCTTCGATCCCGCCCGCGTGAGCCTCGAGGAGGTGCTGATCCACTTCTGGGAGAGCCACGACCCGACGCAGGGCGATCGCCAGGGCAACGATGTCGGCAGCAACTATCGCAGCGCGATCTACCTCCACAGCGACGGCCAACGGGCGGTCGCGATCAAGACCCGCGACGCGTACCAGGCCGCGCTGACGCAACACGGTCGTGGCACCATCACGACCGAGATCGAGCCCCTGGAGGCCTACTTCCGTGCCGAGGAAGACCATCAGGACTATCTGAAGAAGAATCCACGCGGCTACTGCGGGCTCGGTGGCACCGGCGTCCCCTATCCCCGGGGCCCGGAAGCCGGCCTGACCGAATCGCCGGCCTTGGCGGAGCTCGACGCCGGTGCGCTGGATCCCGAGCGTCAGCTGGTGGTCTTCGAGGCGGTCGATTGCGCTTTCTGCCGACAGTTCAAGGCCGAGGTGCTCGACCACTGGCAGGGCGATGTCCAGGTCGCGCGCACCCTGAGCACCAAGCCGCCGGAGGGATGGCGATTGGAGCGGGCGCTCTTCGCCACACCGACCATCGTGCTGTTCGAGAAGGGCCGCGAGGTATCCCGCTTCACGGGCTACAACGGGGAGCGACAGCGCTTCTGGAAATGGCTCGGTTACCAGTTGCTCACCCCCGAGCAACGAGCGATCGCCTTCGAGAGCGGCACCGAGCCAGCCTTCACGGGCTCCCATCTCGACGAGAAGCGGCCAGGCGCCTTCGTCGATCCCATCACCGGGGCCGTGCTGTTTCGCAGCGACACCAAGTTCGACAGCGGCACCGGCTGGCCGAGCTTCTTCAATCCGGTGGAGGGCGCGATCACCGAGCATGTCGACGAGTCCCACGGCATGCGACGCATCGAGGTGCGCAGCGCAAGCTCGGGGATCCATCTCGGGCACGTCTTCGAGGATGGCCCCCCGCCGACCCACAGGCGCTACTGCATCAACGGAAACGTGCTTAAATTCGTTCCAGACGAATGAGGCGTATTCCCGTGGCCCCTGGTCCTGCAATTGCGCCCCTGGGTGCGAGCGCGCGACTCCCTTCTCACCACCTCGTGTCCCCAACGAAGGCCCCTCAGGGAGGTGCTGGCTGATCGTGCTTGCCGCGCGGGCGAAGGATGGTCCGCCCTTTTCAAGTGCTCTAGGCCGCTGAAAATGGAGCGTCCCAAGCCCCCGCGTCCTGAGACCGGAGCGCATCCAACGCCAGGATGGCATATGATCAGCATCTCCTCAGGAGATTACCGATGATGAGACGACGCCTGCCAGGGCAGATGCTTCCCATCGCCCTCGGCGCCCTTTGGGCGGCAGCCTTGGGCGGCGTCACGGTCCTCACGGGCTGTGCCGACACTGGAACCGCGCGCACTGGCCCGAGCAACGTGACCGATCTCGTCGGCGGGCGCGCCCAAAGCCTGTACAGCGAGATGAGCTGGCTTGGCTACAGCCATGTCGGCGGCTACACGAGCGGCACCGCATCCATCACCACCTGGTGGAATCCGACCTCCGGGCAATGCGTCGGTATCGAGACCCGAGAGGGTCGTGTTTCCGCCACGGAGTCGGGTTTCGAGGGCAACTGTAGGTAGGCGGTCACGCGGGTCTTTGCACGGCGACGCATGCCATCTGAGCGTTACGCTGGCGGTTCGGGTCCGTGTCCAAACCCGGCGCATGCCGGCCAATCGCGTTGGCGCCTGCTGCCTCCACAGGGGGCATGTGCGGCGTTGTGGACGCGCGGAGACTGGGCGGGTAGTCGCGGCGACCGGCGGAATGAGCAGGATGATGCGACTTCTAGGTGCCGGATTGCTGGCTTGCTGTCTCTACGCCGTCGCCCTTGGCGCATCGGACCCGGACCTGTATGGCGACCCGGACGACCCGATCGCCGGGAAGGTGCTCGGCATGGTCATCCACACCGATGACCCTGAAGCGCTGCGCTACGTCATCCTGGAACAGCTGACGGATCGGTATGCGAGCGACAAGGGCATTGCGGTGACCCAGGCCGAAAGGGATGCCTACGTGAAGCATCTGCAGCGGTCGATGGCGCAGGATCGGCAGCGTCAGGAGGCGCGACGCGACGAGCTGACCCGAAGGCTCGCGGCAGAGGCGCTTCCCGAGTCCGAGCGCGCGTCCCTCGCCTCGGAGCGCGACACGCTGAACGCCCTCCTCGCGACCCTCGACGAGTTGGCGGACAGTGCCGCGGGCGACCCGGCCGAGACGGCGGCGGCGCGGGACCAGCTGGCCGACGCCTTCATCCGCCAATGGAAGATCAACCAGGCGCTCTATCGGGAGTACGGCGGGCGTATCGTCTTTCAGCAGGGCGGTCCCGAGCCCCTGGACGCGTACCGACGGTTCCTCGAGGAACGGCAGGCACGGGGCGACTTCGAGCTTTTGGACGCAGACCTGGAAACCCGGTTCTGGCGCTACTATCTCAACGACAGCATCCACTCCTTCTACCCGCCCGACAGCGAGGAGGAGGCGGAGGTCTTCCAGGTGCCGTGGTGGCTGTCGGATTAGGGCGCGCGCAAGGTCGCCGGCGTGAAACCGGTGCCCCTTGAGTCCGGCGTCTGCCTCCCCGCCTGGCGGGAGGCGTGGAGCGCCGTGTTCCACGACTGACGCACCACTTGAACCTCCATATCAGATCCTATCCAAGACACGGAGCGAGCCAATGAACCTCTTCAAGCACAACATGGGCAAGACCGACCGCATCATCCGCGTGGTCCTCGGCGTACTGCTGATCGGCAATGTCTTTTTCGCCCTTCAGCACCCCATCGGCTGGATCGGCGTGATCCTCATCCTGACCGGCATCTTCGGCATCTGTCCCCTCTACTCCCTGCTCAACATCAACACCAAGTCGGCGGCCGAGAAGGTCGGACTCAAGTGACCGTGAAGGGAAGAGGCGGTTGAGCGAGGATCTCTCGTAGGTCGGGCTTCAGCCCGACACGAGACACGCCGTTGCCCACAAGGCCCAGGTCGGGCTGAAGCCCGACCTACCTGGGTCACCGTGGGTTTTGCGCTGTTACTCCCCAACCAAGCGGGCGGCCAGATAGTCGGCCGTGGCATCGAGGGTGCGCAGCTTGGGGTAGTCCAGCTCCGGGATGTCGACACCGAGTCGTCGGTGGAGCGCGGCGATCCAGTTGACGAGGTCCATGGAGTCAAGGTCCAGGGTCTCCCGCAGGTCGGCGTCCGGGGGGATGGTCTCCTCGGCGAGGTCCGGGGCGACGTTGATGAGCTCCTCCAGGGCGGCGTCCCTGAGCTGCTCTCGGGTTGTCTCGTTGGGGGTCATAGGGTCTCGGGCTCCTGCAGCCGTTGGCCCACCTGGGCCAGAAAGAGGGCCCCGCGGTGCCCATCGCTGTGGCGGTGGTCCGCGGAGAGGGTCGCGGTGACCAGGGTGCGGGGGACGACCTGGCCGTCCAGCACCCAGGGCCCGCGCCTCGGGGTGCCGAAGCCGACGATGGCGACCTGGGGCGGGTAGATGATGCCGTAGAGCCGGTCCACCCCCCGCTCGCCTAGGCTGGAGACCGTAATCGTGGGGTCCGACAGCTCCGAGCTCCGCAGGGTGCCCGCCCGAACGCGGGCGACCAGGTCTCGCAGGCGGTCCATGAGGGCCTCCAGGTCCAGCTGGTCCGCATCGTGGATGGCCGGTGCCACCAGGCCGCCGCCGCGGATGGCGGTGGCGCTGCCGACATGGATGCCGGAGGCTGGCTCGAAGCGTCCCCCGCGGTCGAATCCGTTGAGCTCCGGGAAGTCCCTGAGCGTCAGGGCGACCGCCTTGATGAAGAGCACCCCCAGGAGGACGCGCCGCTCCGGGGGCAGCTCCGCGTTGCGCCGGGTCAGCCAGTCGCTCGCGGGGGTCAGATCGATGGTCTCGCTCAGGTAGTAGTGAGGGATCTCGCGCTTGCTTCGGGCCATCGCCGCCGCGATGGCCTCGCGCATGGCGGCGAGATCCAGTCCGCGCCGGGGTGGGGGGTGCTCGACGGCGGGGGCGCCCCGTTCCGTCC
>JBAPYD010000068.1:0-1891 GCA_049284555.1 Chromatiaceae bacterium
GCCCTGAACCCCGGGGTCGCTGCGCCCATCGTGGTGCCCCTGCCGGCCCTCGCCGCCGTGCCCGGGGCGGCTGGCTCCATGATGGTCCAGCGCTCCTTCGACATCGACGTGCGCGCGGGCGGCCCGGACGGGGAGGGCGTCTATGCCTTTGCCGGCATGACCTCGGCCCCGAGCGGTGCCACCAGCATGGCCACCGTCATGTCCGCGAGCCCGGCCCGGCGCTCCGATCGTCTCACCCAGCCGGTCTCCTGCGCCATCGCCGCCGGGAGCACCGGGGAGCAGGTGCAGACGGCCCTCTTCTCCCTGTTCGAGCCCGCGGCCCTGAATCCCCCCGCCCTCTCGCCGACGGGTCCGCGCTACCTGATCGCGCTCAACGGCGGCGGCGACGGGGATGCCCCCGCGGCGACCGACTACACGGGCGAGACCGACGAGGTGAGCGGCAGCACGGGCTTCGCGGCCCTGGAAGACATCGAGGACATCAGCATCGTCATGGCCCCGGCCGCGGCCGCCGGCACCCCGATCACCCACCAGGGGGTGGTCGCCGCCATGCAGGCCCATTGCAGGCGCATGCGCTACCGGGTGGGTATCGTGGATACCCGGGAGGGCCTGAGTCAGTCCGAGGTCCGGGACTTCCGGTCCAACTTCGACGACTCGCGCCTGGCGCTCTATTTCCCCTGGGTGGTGACGACGGACCCCACCGGGGCACGTCCCACGATCACGGTCCCCCCGTCCGGCTTCGTTGCCGGCATCTACGCCAACACGGACGTGACCCGCGGTGTCCACAAGTCCCCCGCCAACGAGCCCGTGATCGGCGCCCTGCGCTTCGCCCAGGAGGTGAACCGCTTTCAGCAGGAGCTGCTGAATCCACTCGGCATCAATTGCCTGCGCTCCTTCCCGGGGCGCGGTCATCGGGTGTGGGGTGGGCGGACCCTGTCCTCCGATCCCGAGTGGAAGTACGTCAATGTCAGACGCTATTTCCTGTTCCTCGAGCGTTCCATCGACAAGTCCACCCAATGGGTGGTGTTCGAGCCGAACGGCGAGCGCCTGTGGGCCAACGTACGGTCGGCGGTGGAGGACTTTCTCTACAACGAGTGGTTCAACGGACGGTTGCTCGGCGGGTCCCCCAAGGAGGCCTATTTCGTCCGCTGCGACCGCAGCACCATGACCCAGAACGATCTGGATAACGGCCGCCTGGTGTGCCTGGTGGGTGTGGCGCCGCTTACCCCAGCGGAGTTCGTCATCTTCCGCATTGGCCAGAAGACGGCGGATGCCTAATCCATACCCCATGAATTGGATCCAAGGAGACCCCCATGCCCGAGCTGCGCGAGACTCCCTACAGTGCCTTCAATTACCTGGTCAACCTCGGCGACGGGACCGAGGGTGAGGTGACCGGGGGCTTCTCCGAGGTGTCCGGTCTCAATGCCGAGGTGGCGGTGGCCGAATACCGCAACGGCAATGCCCCGGTGGCCTATGTGACCAAGATCCCCGGGATCCACAAGGCCGGCGACGTGACGCTGAAGCGCGGCGTGATCGGCGCCCAGAACCTCTACGACTGGCTCGAGCTGGCCCGGGCGGGGGACCTCTCCGCCAAGCGCAACGTGGAGATCAAGCTCAAGGCCGAGAACGCGTCCACCCAGACCGCGGTGGTGACCTGGAAGCTCTTCAACGCCATGCCCATCAAGTGGACCGGCCCGACACTCACCGCCAAGGGAGGCACGGACGTGGCCATGGAAGAGTTGGTGCTCGCGGTCGAGTACATCGAGCAGTCCTGAGCCCCGCACACCGGGTCCTGGAACAGGTACGGGCGATGGGCGATCTGGCCGGTGAGCTGATGGGCGGGCGGGTCAGTCTCACCCCGCGTCCGGTGCGGGCAAGCGCGCCGGCCCTGGAG
>JBAPYD010000069.1:0-2797 GCA_049284555.1 Chromatiaceae bacterium
GGCGAAGTACGCCAGGATCCAGGACAGGACGAGGACGGAGCCGATACCGGCCAGCGCCGTCAGATCGCCGGTGACGCGACGGCCCTCCTTGGCCACGGGATCCCGGCAATCCATGCCGGGATGACGCTAGCACCGGCCGCGGGGTTCGTCGTTCCGGCAGAGCCTGCCCCGGCAGGGATTGCCGGGGGAATGCCGGAACCCAGGTGCCATGGATGGCACCAAGCCCGCTGCCGTTGCAGCAAGCGCGGAACGGGGCAAATCACGCGCGCCCATCCCACGCGGATTCCCGAGCCTCAATCACTGAATTTGACCAGCCGCGTCACCTGGATATCCGAGATGAACACCACCCCCGAGTGCTCGTTGTAGAAGGGCGCGAAGCCCCGCAGGATGGGCGCGACCAGCTCCTCGGGCACGGCGGCGATGATCATGATCAGCACGTCGTCCTCGTTGAACATGAGGTGGCCCTCGTGGAAGCCGTGCTGCCCTTTGCCCGAGAGGTTGTTGATGATGGTGTAGCCCTTGACCCCGGCACGGTCGAGCAGGTCGGTTGCGAAGGCGCGATGCTCGCCGCTGAGGATGATCTCCAGCTTCTTCAGGGGACTGAATCTCAGATTCTTCATGGCAGACAGGTCTCCTTGTGGGATTACCGTAATGAAAGTCGCGCCCTAGGCACTCCTTGTCCCCCTCTCCCTCCGAGGGTGTCGCAAACGGTAGCCGGCGCGGTTCTGTCGCGGCGCAGGCCGGGGGAGGGTCATCGGCGAAACGACAGCTTGCGTGCTTCTCCCCTCACCCCAACCCCTCTCCCCTCTGGGGCGAGGGGCTTATGCGACACCCCCCTCCGGGAGACGGCCGGGGTGAGGGAAACGCTCATGCGGACGGGGGGTCATTCCTCGGGGGGCATTCGGCCGCATGCCCGTTGTCAGGCGGGGACCGCCTCGGCGTGGGACCGGCGCCGCCACCCTCCATCCTGGAAGAGGCGGACGGTGCCGGTCTCGGGGTCGATGGCGATGAGCCGGATCCAGCCGTTATGCACCAGCCGCTTCACTGCGACCACGTTGTCCACGGCTGCCCGAGCCTGGGCGAAGGGGGCCTCGATGACGGTGATCAGGCGCATGGGCTCGTGGTAGGGACGCCCGTCCTTGAGCACGGTCTGGGCGGGCAGGCCGGTGCGCAGGTCGCTCAGGTTGCCGGTCATCACGCCGAAGCGCCCGGTCACGTTGTGATAGACCTTGCTGCCGCTGCCGAATCGCTCGTTGTCCACCGCCGAGAAGTAGTGCTCCATGTTGATCCACTGCCCGACCACCAGGGGCCCCGTAAGGATGGTCTCCAGGAGCCGGCGGTTGGGATCGACCCGGTAGTCGTAGGAGTGCAGGAACGCCCGCCCGTGCAGGCCCATGGACTGGGTCAGGGCACGCCGCCCGATCACGAAATAGGCATTGCGCGAGAGACCCCACTCCGGGCGTACCTGGGACCAGTCCATGGCGTTGCGGTGGGCATCCCGGGCGGCCGCCGCCGGGTCGCGGCGGCCGGATGAGAAGCCGAGGCTCGGCATCCGCTCCTGGGCGCAGCGTCGTGCCGCGGCCGTGAGCCCGTTG
Organism: Chromatiaceae bacterium; assembly: GCA_049284555.1. GTDB lineage: Bacteria > Pseudomonadota > Gammaproteobacteria > Chromatiales > Chromatiaceae > Thiodictyon. Next base: position 1,596 of record JBAPYD010000069.1, read on the forward strand.
CGCAGCCGGTCCAGATAGACCAGGTGGGTGGTGGGCAGCAGCTCCAGGTCGTGGAGCGTGACCTGGTCGGTGGTGGTGTTGTGCAGGGCCGGGATGAACCAGGTGTCGTCCGGGATGGCGATGCCCCGCTCCGCCAGGCGTCGGCGAACCCTCGGGTTGTTGGCCATCCGCGCCAGGACCCGGGCGCTCACCAGGCCATGGTTGCCCCCGCAGGCCCCGCAGTCCAGGGCTGACTCGTAGGGGTTGTTCTCCGAGGTGCTGCCGTGGCCCACCAGCAGAATGAAGCGCGAGAATTCGTCGGTGAGACCGACGGAGCGCAGGGCCTGACGCACGAAGCCGACCTGCTCGTCCAGGCTGAAGCCGATGCGCCCGAGCTGCTCCATCTGGCGGTTGGCGAAGGGGGTGTTGATCCGGTAGGTGCCGCGCAGGGTCTGGACGAAGGCCTGGACCCGCTGCTCCGGCACGCCCAGGGCAGTAGCCAGGTCTGCCTCCATCTCCGCGTTGCCCAGGGCGGCCTCGCGCAGCGCGCGGACCAGGGTGTCGGTGATGTCCTCGGGCGCCAGCCCCAGCTCCTGCCCCGCCGCCTCCACGATCACCGCCCGCTGCACCGTGCGCACGATGGAATCCGCCTGCTCGCGGTTGAGCTTGTCGACCAGCAGGTGGGTGCTCGGATTGTGCTCGTGCAGCTGGGTGCGCCAGTCGCCGTAGGCCCGGGGCGCGACCGTCTTGCCGATCATGTCGAAACCGAACAGGAGCCCGATGGCCTCGACGGTGACGAAGGGCGACAACACCGATTCCTTGAGGGTGTGCATGGCCCGCTCGAGGGCGGTGAGCGCGGCCTCGTCGGTACGCCCGGCAGCGGACATCTCCAGCACCAGGTTCTTGGGCGTCAGCAGCACCGGGCAGAGGTGCGTCTCGCTCCCCTTTCCGAGCCCCATCAGGCTGACGGGCACGCCGAAGAAGCCGGCGATGCCGAAGGTCTGGTAGTCCCCCACCGCCTCCAGGTGCCGGCGGATGCGCTCGGAGCGGGTGTCGATGCAGAAGGCGGCCTGGACGAAGGGGCGCTTCTCCCGGGCCGGCGGGGGCTCCAGGCTCAGGCCGCCGAGGAGGTGGTCCATGGCCCGGGCCTCCATGGCACGCAGCCAGAGCATGCCCTCGGTGCGCTCGAAGTCGCCCAGGGCCTCGATCAAGGCGCGCAGATG
>JBAPYD010000070.1:0-6885 GCA_049284555.1 Chromatiaceae bacterium
GAGGTCATCATCATGGGGAAGAAGCGGCCGTAGCGGGCCGCCGCCTCGATCACCGCCCGGTAGCCCGCGATGTTGGCCTGAGAGGACAAGACATCCATGGACTGGGCGCGGGAGGTGCGCGGCATCCGCTCCATGGGAAGGATCCGCACACCCTTGGCGAGCAGGGACCCCACCAGCGGGTCCTCCCCACAGCTCTCCAGGAGACCGATCAGCAGACCGCCGGGGCGAAGCGCCGCGACGTCGTCCTCATCCGGACGGCGGACCCGCAGGACCAGGTCCGCGTCATAGGCCCCGGCACGGTCCGTGATTCGGCCGCCGGCGCCAGCGTAATCGCCGTCAGGATAGCCGGCGCCCGCCCCGGCACCGGACTCCACCACCAGATCGAACCCCTTGCCCACCAATCGCTTGACGATCTCGGGGGTGGAGGCGACCCGCGCCTCCCCCGGTCGCGTCTCCTTGGGGATACCGATTCTCATCGTGTTGGTGGGCCCTCGACACTGCTCGCCGCGGCCGTCGCGGCAAAGGCTTGGCATTATCGTGAGGGATCTCCACGCTGGCAACAGGGTGGGGCGCTCATTCGACGGTATCCTTGAAGGCACGCAGGATCTGGGTCGAGATCTCCTCGATGGACTGACTCGTGGTGTTCAGAACCGGGATGCCCAGTCGCTTGAAGATCTGACTGGCCTGGCGCACGTCCTCCCGGCAACGCGCGAGCGAGGCGTAATCGCTGCCGGGACGGCGCTCCTCGCGGATGAGCTGGAGGCGCAGAGGATCGATGGTGAGGCCGAACAGCTTGTGCCGGCAGTCCCACACCAGCTGCGAGACGTCGCCCCGCGTGAAGTCCTCCTCTGTAATGGGGTAATTGGCCGAGCGCAGCCCGTAGTGCATGGCTAGATAGAGGCAGGTCGGGGTCTTGCCGGTGCGCGAGACCCCGGTCAGGACCACGTCCGCCCGGCGGAAGTTGTCCGGGTGCACCCCATCGTCGTTGGCCATCGCGAAGTTGATGGCCTCGATCCGCTTGGTGTAGGAGCTGAGCTTGGTGATGGCATGACTGCGACCGGACCGGCGGCTTGGCGGGACGCCGAGCTCTTGGGAGAGTGGCTCGATGAAGCCCTCGAAGAGCTCCAGGTAGAAGCAGTTGCCGCCGCGGAGGATGGCGGCGACCTCCCGATCGAGCATGGTGGAGAAGACGATCGGTCTCACGCCGTCCCGCTCCGCGGCCTCCTGCATCCGCTCGGTCAGGGCCTTGGCCCGCAGCTCGGTGTTGATGTAGGGCATATAGACCTGCTCGAACTCCAGGGTATCGAACTGGGAGAGCAGGCTGTGGCCCATGGTCTCGGCGGTGATGCCGGTGCTTTCCGAGACGAAGAAGACGGTGCGCTTCATGGTTTACCTGTATTCCAGGGGATCGGAGCCCGAGACCAGGGGGCCGGCTGACCCATATCAATGCACGGGTGGGCCCGACTCGGGGATAGTGCAAGATGCGCAGCGGACACGACCCCGCCCTGACCCGTGCCCGCCCCTCAATCCACAGGCTCGAGGAAAGCTCCCATGGCGAACATCCAAAACGATCAGGCGCTTCGCGAGGCCCTCAACGGCCTGAGCTCCGACCAGCAGCGGGTCCTCGGCTCACGCTTCGCCCAGGGTGTGATGCGTCTGTGCAAGGACGAGCGGGTGCGCCGGGCCATCGAGACCGGCCTGCGGGAGGACTGCTCACCCGCGGAGATCGAGGACGCCTTCAAGGCCGCCAAGGCCTACGCCACCAAAACCTACACGGATTGCGGCAAGGATACCGACTGGCTCGCCCAGGCCGATCATTTCGTTGCGGCGGCGGCCGCCGCGGCCCTGACCCCCGATGCGCAGGTGGCGGAGCGGCAGAACCGGGCCTGGAAGGCGGCCGTCCAGGCAAGGATGGCGATCAACTGCGAGCTGATCGAGCTGGACGAGGTCCCGGACCAGAGCGAGGCGGAGCGCCAGTACGCCATTGCCGACACCTACCTCGGCTGAAGGCCCGTCGGCTCGCCCTCGTCCCTGCTCTCGGGGGCTTGGGCCGCCAGGAGCTGGTCGTAGATCTCCCAGGCGGCCGCGGCCTCCTCGGCGCTGATCCGGTCCACCGCATAGCCCAGGTGGATCACGACGAAGTCCCCGACCTCCAGGGGCTCGTGCTGGAGCATCAGGAGACTGGCCTCCCGCTCCACGCCCTTGGCGGTGCAGCGGGCAACGAAGCCGTCGATGGACTGGATCTGCATCGGGATGCCGAGACACATGGGCGGAAAGCTCCAACGGCTGAATTGACTCACAGGCTAAGCGCCCTCGGGCGTGCCCACAAGACCCGCGGCCCACAGATCCCCGATTCCCGGCAGCCGGAGCGACAAACTTGGCCCCCATCACCCTCATCCTCGGACTCGGGAACGTGCTGCTCACGGACGAGGCGGTCGGTCCGGTCGTGGTGAATCGCCTCGCCGCGGAGCTCCAGGGGGACCCGGCGCTACGCCTCCTCGACGGTGGCACCCTGAGCTTCACCCTCGCCGTACCGATTGGAGAGTCGGAGCGTCTGATCGTCGTGGACGCGGCGGCCCTGGGGGAGCCCCCCGGCACCGTCCGGGTCTTCGAGGGGGAGGCCATGGATCGCCAGCTCAGCCAGCACGCCAAGAGCGTCCACGAGGTGAGTCTTGCGGATCTCATGGACATGGCGCGGCTCACCGATCAAATGCCCTCCAGACGGGCCCTGATCGGCATCGAGCCGGAGATCGTCGACTGGGGCGATCGGCTGACCCCGCGGGTCGAGGCCGCGGTTCCCAAGGCCATCGACGAGGTGCGCCGGCTCCTGTCCGAATGGGACGCCCAGTCGCACGAGGCCGACCCTTGAGAAGCGACCCTGTTGCGGGACGAGTCCCCTCCTGGCAGCTGACGAGGCCACCCCCGTTTATATCGATCGGGACAAAGCCAGCAAAGAAAGAGTGGTATTTCATCGCTCGCTAACCTTCTAATTAACTGCGCTGAGTCAAGTTGCGGCAGGCATCCGAGACCTAAACTACACTCTGGAAGTCTGGAGGTTAACGAATGTCCGGTCTGAGCGGCGTCCCCATCCAGGTCGATCGCTCCACGGACCCCATCCACGAGCGGGGAAATGCCCTGCCCATCCTGCATGAGGTCCGTCACGCGTTGGAACGCCTCGTCGCGACCGGCGAGGGCACCCAGATCGACCTCAATGCGATCCCCTTTGGTCCGGGGGACGAGGATCGGCTCACCGCCATCCTCGGGACAGGGGAGGTCAGTGCCACCATCCATGCGCTCGGCCCAACCCTGGTGCAGGAAACCGCGATTCCCGGCGTCTGGCTCGTGGACTACCACAATTCCGAAGGTGAGCGCCTCGCCTTCCACATCGAGGTCGCCACCACCCCGAGCATCCTTGGGACCCAACCCGAGGACCTCGCCACCTCCATCGCCGCGCTCGACGCCCGAATGCAGCCGGGCCCGGGCGAGCAGCGTCTAGAGTCCTGACAGCCTTCGGAGGGACCATGACCCAGAGTAAGAAGACCCTCGGTGAAAGCCTGCGCGACCACGGCGTCTCCCGCCGTGGCTTCCTGAAGTTCTGCGCCGCCACCGCCTCCATGATGGCCCTGCCGCCAAGCCTGGTCCCGGCCATCGCCGCGGCACTGGAAAAGGCCAAGCGACCCTCGGTGATCTGGCTGTCCTTCCAGGAATGCACGGGCTGCACCGAGTCCCTGACGCGCAGCCACTCACCCACCGTCGAGGACCTGATCCTCGATACGATCTCGCTGGACTACCACCACACCCTCCAGGCCGCGTCGGGGGATGCCGCGGAGGAAGCCCGCGCGGCGGCCATGAAGGCCAACCACGGCCAGTATCTGCTGATCGTCGATGGCTCCCTCCCGGGACCCGACTCCAACCCGGGCTATTCGACCATCGCCGGACACAGCAACTACGACATGCTCATGGAGGGCGTCGAGGGGGCCGCCGCGGTCATCGCCGTCGGGACCTGTGCCTCCTTCGGCGGGCTACCGGCGGCAAATCCCAATCCGACCGGGGCGGTCTCGGTGATGGACCTGGTCAGGGACAAGCCGGTGATCAACGTGTCCGGCTGTCCGCCGGTGCCCATGGTCATCACCGGGGTCCTGGCCCACTACCTCACCTTCGGCGCGCTGCCGGAGCTCGACGAGTATCATCGGCCCAAGGCCTTCTTCGGCCAGTCGATCCACGACCGCTGCTACCGCCGGCCCTTCTACGACAAGGGGCTCTTCGCCGAGACCTTCGACGACGCCGGCGCGCGTGCGGGCTGGTGCCTGTATCGCCTGGGCTGCAAGGGACCCAGCACCTATAACGCCTGCGCCACCATGCGCTGGAACTCGGGAACCAGCTGGCCGATCGAGTCCGGGCACCCCTGCCTGGGCTGCTCGGAGCCCCGCTTCTGGGACGCGGGCGGTTTCTACAACCCCTTGTCCGTCCCCACCGCCGCCTCCGGAGGCACCCTCCTGGCAGCGGGCGTCACCGGCGCAATCGTTGGCGGCGCCGTGGCCGCGCTTGCCCGCAGACAGGTGAAGGCCGAGCAGGCCGAGCGCCAACCGGTCACCGTTGACGAGCTGGAGCAGAAGCTATGATCGACCCGATGGACTTTCTGCTTTGGACCAAGGGCCCCGCCTTCGAGTGGGCGATCGCGATCTTCGCCCTCGGCGTGCTGGCGCGCCTCCTGGAGATCTTCATCATCGGCCGCCGGCCGAACTACGCCGAGCCGCGTGCGGGTGAGTGGGGCCCGGGGCTGCGGACCGTGTTTACGCGCAGCATCGCCGACGGCGGCACCTTTCAGCGGGCACCCTTCAACGTGGTGGTGGGCTGGATCTGGCACATCGGCTTCCTGATCGCGCTCCTGCTCTTCATCCCCCACGTCGAGCTGATCAAGAGCCTGCTCGGCTTCGCCTGGCCCGGTCTGCCGAATCCGATCGTGGACCTGGTGACCGCGGTCACCCTGGTGGCCCTGGTGGCGACCCTGGTACACCGTCTCACCCACCCGGTGAAAAAGCGCATCAGCACCTTCGAGGATTACCTCGTGTGGGCCATCACCTTCCTGGTGGTCCTGAGCGGCTATCTGGCTTACCACCGGGTCATCAACCCCTATCCGCTGGCCCTCGGGCTGCACATCCTGAGCGCCGAGGTCTTCCTGATCCTGCTGCCCTTCACCAAGCTCATCCACATCTTCACCGCCGTCATCGCCCGTTGGTACAACGGGGCCAGCTTCGGCCGCCGGGGGGTTACGTCATGAGCGAGCTGACACTCGAACGGGGACTCGCGGCGCTGCGGGCCGAGATCGACGGCCCGGTCGCCGCTTTCTTCTCCAGCTGCGTCCATTGCGGCATCTGCGCCACCGCGTGCCCCTTCTACGTCGAGACCGGTGATCCCAAGTACACCCCCATCCTCAAGGTGGAGCCCCTGCGGCGCGTCTGGAAATCGGAGTTCACCCTCTGGGGGCGGCTCCTGAGCACCCTGGGCCTGGCCCAGAAGGTCACCGACGAGATGCTGGCCGAGTGGGAGGAGCTGATCTACGACTCCTGCTCCATGTGCGGGCGCTGCTCCCTGGTATGCCCGGTGGGCAACGATATCCAGGCCATGGTGCGCAAGACGCGCGAGGGCATGGTCGCCTCGGGTCACGCCCCGGAGGGCCTGATCGCCGCCTCGGTTCGGGCGGTCCAGACCGGCAGCCCCATGGGGTTGCAGTGGAAGACCTTGCAGGTCCAGATCGACCACGTCAATTCGAGCACGGGTCTCGAGGTCCCGGTGGACAAGGCCGGGGTCGACTACCTGGTGATGCTCTCCTCCATGGAGGTCATCAACTTCCCCGAGTACCTGGAGGCCATCACCAAGATCTTCCATCAGGCGGGGGTGACCTGGACCTTGAGCACCGAGTGCTTCGAGGCGACCAATGCCGGGATCCAGATCGGCAACAAGGACGTCGCGGCCCTCTTGGTGCAGCGGGTGGTGGATGCGGCGGTGAAGCTCGGCGTCAAGAACGTCATCAGCCCCGAGTGCGGACACGCCTATACGGCGATCCGCTGGGAGGGCCCCAATCTGATCGGCAAGCCCTACCCGTTCAAGGTCTTCCACATCATCGAGGTGCTAGATGAGCTCCGTGCCGCGGGGCGCATCCGGACCGAGGGCAAGGAGAGCGACCGGCTCAGCATGCACGACCCCTGCAACCTGGCCCGCAAGAGCGGGGTGATCGAGCAGCAGCGCAACCTGATGAACCTGGTGGCCGAGAACTTCGTGGACCTGAAGGAGCACGGCAAATTCCAGTGGTGCTGCGGCGCCGGCGGCGGGGTGAGCTCCAACGAGCGGGCCGAGCCCCTCAAGATGGCCGCGTTCAAGCGCAAGAAGGCCCAGATCGAGGAGGTCTCACCGGAGCGGATGGTGACCATGTGCGCCACCTGCAGGACCCAGCTCGAGGAGGGACTCGAGGAGTACAACATGGATATCCCCGTGGTGGGTCTGACCGAGATGATCGCCGATCACCTGGTGGAGAAGGCCTGAGTCCCAGCCCTCGCCCCGAGTCACTTGGGGTCGGTCCGCCGGCCCCCTGCTGGAGATAGACCATCATGAGTGAACGCGTCGTCGTCGACCCCATCACCCGCATCGAGGGGCATCTGCGCATCGAGGCCCAGATGGAGGGCGACAACATCGCCCAGGCCTACAGCTCCGGGACCATGGTGCGCGGCATCGAGACCATCCTGAAAGGCCGCGACCCCCGCGACGCCTGGGCCTTCGCGCAGCGCATCTGCGGGGTCTGCACCCTCGTGCACGGCCTTGCCTCTGTGCGCGCGGTCGAGGACGCCCTGGGCGTCGAGGTCCCGCGCAATGCCCAGCTCATCCGCA
>JBAPYD010000071.1:0-10214 GCA_049284555.1 Chromatiaceae bacterium
GGTGTAATGGGGATGGTCCAGCAACCCATTCATGTGCGAGTCCTGCTCCGCCGACTGGTCATGGCCGAGGGTTCCCGGCAGCAGCCGGATGACCGCGTCCATCACCACCATCGCCGCGAGCTCGCCGCCGCTCAGGACATAGTCCCCGATGGACCACTCCTCGTCCACATAGCGCTCGAGCAGGCGCTCGTCGATCCCCTCGTAGCGGCCCGCCACGAGAATCCAACCCGGGGCCGTCGCGATCCGCAGCATGGCCTGCTGATCCAACAGGCGTCCCTGGGGGGACAAATAGGCGACCCGGCTGTCGGGTGCCACCGCGCGCGCGGCGCGGATCGCGTCCCGCAGGGGCTCCACCTTCATCACCATCCCCGGGCCGCCCCCGTAGGGCCGGTCATCCACCGTTCGATGGATATCCCGGGTAAAGTCGCGCGGATTCCACAGATGCAGCTCGGCGATTCCCCGCGTCAGGGCCCGCCCCGTCACCCCCTGATCCAGGAGCATCTGGAAGAGCTCGGGAAACAGGGTGACGACATCGAAGCGCACGGGCCGTCCTCGCAGACCACCGGGCCCCTGGGCCCGCTAAAAATCGGGGTCCCAGTCGACCTCGATCCGGCCCATCTCCAGATCCACGGACTGGATCACGTCCCCCCAGGCGAAAGGGAGTAGGCGTTCGCGCTCCCCCGAGACCACCAGGACATCATTGACGCCGGTCGAGAACAGGTGATCCACCGACCCGAGACAGACCCCCTCTCGATTCCAGACCTCCAGACCCTCGAGGTCGGTCCAGTACCATTCGTCCGCCGAGGGCGGTGGAAGCCGGCCCCGGTCAACCGCGATCTCCTGCTCCACCACGGTCGCCGCCTGGTCCCGGTCGTCGCATCCCGAGAGCCGCGCGACGACGCCCTTTCCGTGGCGCCGGCCCTCGATCACCGTGTAGGGCCTCAGGTGCGGCCCAAGCAGCCAAGGTGAGTAGCCCAGGATGGCCTCGCGTGGCTCGGTCTCGGAGTAGACCTTGACCCACCCCCGCACACCGTATACGCCGGCGATGCGCCCAAGGACCACGCGTTTGCCCATCAAAAGCGCCTGGGCCCACACCCTTCGATGCGGAGACCCGTCGAACGGTCGCGCGCTGCCCCGGAGAGGATCGCCGATAGCCCCCTCAGGCAGCGACCGGCGACACGGCGGCGGCGTCCCGGGCGGACTGCCTCAGCAGCTGCTTCACCCGGTCGGTGGGCTGGGCCCCATTCTTGATCCAGTGCTCGGCGCGGCCCCGGTCGACCCGCAACCCGATCTCGCCGGCCTGGGCCTGGGGGTTAAAGAAGCCGATGCGCTCGATATAACGCCCGTCACGGGGAGAGCGGATGTCGGCGACGACGATCTGGTAGAAGGGGTGCTTCTTGGAACCACCGCGAGTCAAACGGATCGTGACCATGTGCTGTCCTGGCTGGAAACCTGAGTGCCCCTGCATAGGGGCTAAAGCGGAATAGGCCGCAACGAAACGCTGCAGTATACAGAAATCGGGCGAAAACGAAAGCCTGGGTGCGGCGCGAAGCGCGCATCCTGCCCTGGGCTGCCGCCCCAGGCACAGCGCGCCACAACCGGCCGCTCAGAACGGCCGGGGAAGGTCCCTTGGATGGTCGAGATCGCGGAGGACCCCGGGATCCTGGACCGGGACGCGCTGCACCTTCAGAGGATGATCGGCCAGCAGTCGGCGTGCCCCTTGATCCCCCTCGAGGGCCAGCAGATGCGCGCGCCAGTGCCCGGCAAACCCAACCGGGTGTCCCCGATCGCCCTGATACTCGGGCGCCACCATCGAGGCCCGGGTCCGCAACGCGTCACTCAACGCCCGAACGGTGTCGGGCTCGACCCAGGGCATGTCACCCAACGCCACGAGCCACGCATCCGCCCTCGGGACCGTCGCCACCCCCCACGCCAGACTCCGCCCCATGCCCAGTCTCGCCTCCGGGCAGGCGCTGACCAAGACGCCAGGGATGCCGGCGAGCAACCGAGCCACGGGTCCCGCGGCATCGCGAGCCACGCAGACCACCGGCAGGCCGGCGACGAGCAGGTTGCGGGCGGCCCGCACCACCATGGGGTAACCGTCCACATCGACGAGGAGCTTGTCGGAGCCGAACCGCCCAGAGGCCCCGGCGGCCAGGAGGATCCCCTGGATGTCCACCAATGCGCCAAGCCCGGCATCCAAAATGCCGGGCTCAGGCCTCCGCGTGCTCCCGCACGAGGTCGGCGAGGCGGCGGGCCAGGGAGTCGACCTGGGATCGGTCGACGCCCTCGACCATGACGCGCAACAAGGGCTCGGTGCCGGAGGGCCGCAGCAAAACCCGCCCCTGGCCCGCCAGCTCCTTCTCCGCCAGGAAGACCGCATCCTGGATCGCCGGCAGTCCCACCAGATCCCGGCGCTCCTTGAGCCTCACATTGATCAGCACCTGGGGATAGGACTCCACCTCGGAGCAGACCGCCTCCAGTGAGGTGCCCATGCGCTGGAGGGCCGCGAGGACCTGCAGCGCCGCAACGATGCCGTCCCCGGTGGTGGTCCGATCCCGGCAGATGATGTGGCCGGATGGCTCACCACCCAGGATTCCGTCGGTCTGCTTCAGATGCTCCATGATGTAGCGATCGCCCACCTTGGTGCGCACGAAGCCGATCCCGAGACGCCCAAGGGCGTGTTCCAGGCCGAGATTGCTCATGAGGGTGCCCACCACCTCGCCGCGGAAGGCCCCGGCCTGCAAGCGCGAGCGGGCGATGATGTAGAGGAGCTGGTCGCCATCCACCAGACGCCCCTTGGCGTCCACCATCAGCACCCGGTCACCGTCGCCGTCGAAGGCAATGCCAAGGTCTGCCTCCTCACGGACCACGGCCTGGCAGACGGCCTCCGGACTGGTGGAGCCCACGTCCCGATTGATGTTCAGCCCGTCGGGCACGTTTCCCATCGGGACGACCTGCGCACCGAGCTCCTCGAAGACGTAGGGCGCCGTGTTGTAGGTCGCCCCGTGGGCACAGTCCACTACCATCTTGAGGCCCCGGAAGTTCATCGCCGCCGGGATGGTGCTCTTGCAGAACTCGATATAGCGACCGCTGGCGTCCTCCACCCGCTTTGCCTTGCCAAGGGAGCCGGCGTCCACGGTCGTCAGAGGCCTGTCCAGCTCGGCCTCGATGGCAAGCTCCACATCGTCGGGGAGCTTGTCGCCATCGGCCGAGAGGAACTTGATGCCGTTGTCCTGGTACGGGTTATGGGAGGCGGTGATCACGATGCCCGCGGAGGCCCTGAAGGTGCGGGTCAGATAGGCGACCCCGGGGGTGGTCATGGGCCCCAGCAGGCGGATGTTGACCCCCGCAGCCGCAAGACCCGCCTCCAGGGCCGACTCGAACATATAGCCCGAGATTCGGGTGTCCTTCCCGATCAGAACCTTGGCCCCTCGGCCATTGCCCAGGACCCGACCCGCCGCCCAGCCGAGCTTGAGGACGAAATCGGGACTGATCGTGGGGTCACCCACCCGCCCGCGAATGCCGTCGGTCCCAAAGAATCTACGCGTCATCGCCCACCCCCTTCAACTGACGACCACGACGCCCGATCCGATGGATCCGTCGCCGCCTGGCGCACCGCCTCCAGCACCTTCAAAGCGTCCACCGTCCCACCGACATCGTGAACCCGTAGGATATCGGCCCCCCGTTCCGCCGCGAGCAATGCTGCGGCCACGCTGGCGGACAAACGCTCCTCGACCGGCCGACCAGTGATGGCGCCCAGCATGGACTTGCGCGAGATGCCGACCAGGATGGGCGCCCCCAGATCTCGCAGCTCGCCGAGCCTGGCGAGCAGGGAGAGGTTGTGTCCCAGGGTCTTACCGAAGCCAAATCCCGGGTCCACCAGCAGTCGCCGCGAAGGGATCCCGGCGCCCGTGCAAGCCGCGATCCGCTGGGCCAGAAAGGCCCGGACCTCCCGCACCACGTCCCCATAAGCGGGAGCGGCCTGCATGGTGCCGGGCTCACCGCGCATGTGCATCAGGCAGACGGGCACGCCGAGTGCGCCCGCCGTCTCCAGGGCCCCGGGGCAGGTCAGAGCGCGAACGTCATTGATCATGCCCGCCCCTGCAGCGACCGCCGCCGTCATCACCTCGGGCTTGGAGGTATCCACGGAGATGGGGACGCCCAGCTCGGAGGCCAGAACCTCGATCACCGGGACCACCCGTCGCAGCTCCTCTTCGAGGTCCACGGGCGCGGCCCCCGGGCGCGTGGATTCTCCACCCACGTCGATCAGGTCCGCTCCCGCCGCGACCATGGCTCGACCGTGATCGAGGGCGGCGGCACGGTCAAGATGGTCACCCCCATCCGAGAAGGAATCGGGGGTGACATTCAGTATGCCCATGACCCGGGGCCGACTGATGTCGAGCACCCGACCACCGCAGTCCAGCTCGCGCACGGGGACCGGAATCAGCGATCAGCGGACCGCAAGGGGCCCGGGGCCCGCCCCACGCTCGTCAATGCTCGCTCGCGGGGCGACCCAGGTGGCCGTCATCCGCCGCGGGACTCCCATCCGCCGCGTCTCCCGAGCGGGTGCCCCGGCGCGCGCGTGACGGCTCGTCCTCGCTCCAGTCCTTGGGGGGCCGTGGGGTGCGACCGGACATGATGTCGTCGATCTGATCCGCGTCGATGGTCTCGTACTTGATCAGGGCCTCCGCCATGGCGTGGAGCTTGTCCATGTTGTCGGTCAGGAGCTGACGGGCCCGCTGATAGTTGCCCTCGATGATCCGCCGGACCTCCTCGTCGATCAGGTGGTTGGTCTCGTCCGACACGTTCTTGTGCTGGGTCACCGAGTGGCCGAGGAAGACCTCCTGCTCCTCCTCGCTGTAGGTCAGGGGGCCCAAACGGTCCGACAGGCCCCACTTGGTCACCATATTGCGCGCAATATCGGTCGCCCGATGGATGTCGTTCTGGGCACCCGTGGTGACGCTCTCGACCCCGAAGATCAGCTCCTCGGCGACGCGCCCGCCAAACAGGGCGGAAATACTGCTCTCGAGCCGCTGCTTGCTGTAGCTGAAGCGGTCATCCTCGGGAAGAAAAAGGGTCACGCCCAAGGCCCGGCCGCGGGGGATGATGCTCACCTTGTGGACCGGATCGTGCTCCGGCGCCAAGCGGCCGACGATGGCGTGGCCGGACTCGTGGTAGGCGGTCAGGCGCTTCTCCTCGTCGGACATGACCATGGAGCGCCGCTCGCTGCCCATCATGATCTTGTCCTTGGCCTTCTCCATGTCCTCCATGTCCACCAGCTTCTTGTTGGCCCGGGCCGCGAATAGGGCCGCCTCGTTCACCAGATTGGCGAGGTCCGCCCCGGAGAATCCAGGGGTCCCGCGGGCAATCACCGAGGCCTTCACGTCGTCGGCCGCGGGGATCTTGCGCATGTGCACCTTGAGGATCTGCTCACGCCCGCGCACGTCCGGGAGGGGGACCACCACCTGTCGATCGAAGCGGCCCGGGCGCAGCAGGGCGGGGTCCAGCACATCCGGCCTGTTGGTCGCGGCGATGACGATCACGCCCTCGTTGCCCTCGAAACCATCCATCTCCACCAGGAGCTGGTTCAAGGTCTGCTCACGCTCGTCGTGGCCGCCGCCCAGACCAGCACCACGATGGCGGCCCACCGCGTCGATCTCGTCGATGAAGATGATGCAGGGGGCGTGCTTCTTGGCCTGCTCGAACATGTCCCGCACCCGGGAGGCCCCCACGCCCACGAACATCTCCACGAAGTCGGAGCCGGAGATGGTGAAGAACGGGACCTTCGCCTCGCCGGCGATGGCGCGCGCGAGCAGGGTCTTGCCGGTACCGGGAGGACCGACCATCAGGACGCCCTTCGGGATCTTGCCGCCGAGCTTCTGAAACTTGGAGGGGTCGCGCAGAAAGTCCACCATCTCCGCAACCTCCTCCTTGGCCTCCTCCGCGCCGGCCACGTCCTGAAAGGTGACCTTGACCTGGTCCTCGGAAAGCATACGGGCGCGGCTCTTGCCGAAGGACATGGCCCCACGGCCGCCCGCTCCGCCTTGCATCTGGCGCATGAAGAAGATCCAGAGCCCGATCAGGATGAAGAGGGGGAACCAATTGATCAGGATGGTCATCAGGATCGAAGGCTTTTCCGGGGGCGCGGCCTTGATACTGACGTTGTTGTTGAGCAGGTCGGCGACCAGTCCATCGTCGCCGGGGCTGTACGTCGTGAACTGCTGACCCGAGGCGCTGACCCCCTCGATGGTACGCCCCTGAATGGTGACCTCCTTCACCTGGCCCTGGCGCACCTGCTCAATGAAGTCCGAGTAGGTCAGACTCCGTGCCGGTGCCCGGGTGGTGGTGAAGTTGTTGAAGACGGACATCAGCACGATGGCGATGACCACCCACAGAATCAGATTTTTCGCCATATCGCTCACGGCATCTGGCCTCGCGTTCTCCCGTGCCGACCGACCGTCGGCGGGGGTTGTTAGTGGGAAAGTAGCACCATCGGGGGGGTGAAAAAAGCGCCATCCTCCGAACAGCGTCCCGCCGGCCCGTTGTCCGACCGAATCAGACCCTGGCAAGGGTCCTCGAGGGTCCCGGAGAGGCGAGGAACGATTGCGCTTTCCATGGGGATCAGGGATGGCCCGCCGTTTCCAGGGGACTCGGCCCCATGCGAATGACGCATCCGGAGGCCCGCGCGTCCCGGGATCCATGCTGATCGGGTTCCGGATCGCTCTCTGGATCAATGTCCCCCTATCGCCCTTGAAATCCCTTGCCCACCAGGTACAGCTCCCGGCTCTCGGGACGCGACGCCTTGGGCTTGCGACTCAGCACCTGGGCAAACGCAGTGCGCATGTCATGGAGATAGCGATCGAATCCCTGGCCTTGAAACAGTTTGACCACCAGGGAACCGCCCGGTTTCAGCACCTCCCGCGCCAGATCCATGGCGAGCTCGGCAAGATACATCGCCCTCGGCGCGTCAACGGCGGCCGTACCCGAGATGTTGGGGGCCATGTCAGACAGGATCAGGTCGACGAGCGACCCGCCAAGGGCGTCGCGGAGATCCGCGAGGACCGCATCCTCTCGAAAATCGCCCTGGAGCACCGTCACCCCGGGGATGGGCTCCATATCGAGGACGTCCAGCGCATAGACGCGGCCCTCGGTCCCCACCAGCCGTGCGGCGATCTGGGCCCAGCCCCCGGGAGCGGCGCCCAGGTCCAGGACCCGCATCCCGGGACGGATCAGACGGTCCTTTTCCTGAATCTCCAGGAGCTTGTACGCGGCTCGCGAGCGCAGCCCCTGCTCCTGCGCACGCTTCACATAGGGATCGCTGAATTGGCGGTCGAGCCAGCGGCGGCTGGACTTGCTTCGGGACATGGGGCCCTTGGAGGTGTCGGTGGGGGGCTGGACGGTGGAGCCTCGACCTGGCCGAGCACCGGGCTGCCATCAGCCAGATACGACGGCCGTGAAGGGGCCTAGGCTGGCGCGGCTCGCACGTCCCGCCCGGACCGACGCCTCCCTGATGCCAGAGCGGAGGTCATCGGCTCTCGTGGACCCAGGGAAACCCGAAGAGCCCAAGGAGCCCCCCCGCGAGGGCGCCGCCGAAGATACCGCCGAGGAGCGCCATCGGAAGCTGGAGGTAGACGGCGTCGCTGATGGTTCGCAGGAGCTCCCCCTGCTCGCCCAGGAAGGGCCCGGCCATGACCCAGACGCTCCCCGCCGCGATTGCCGCGAGGGGGCCGGCCACCAGCGCCTCGACCCAGTTGCAGGGTAGGAATGCGAGGTGCATGCGTCTTGTCACGGACAGCAACGGGCCCAGACTCGCCACGAACAGGATCCCGTTGACGCTGACCAGAAAGGCCAGCAAGGCGAACGTCGAGAAGGGCTCCGGATGCAAGGGCTCGGCAACCCCCAGGGCGGCGCCGCACAGGGCCCCCGTGATAACGCCCGCCACCACCCTTGTCGGAAGCCGAGGAATACACCGCGCCTGAAAGACCGGATGGAGCACGATCAGCGCGGTGACGATGCCGGCGATCAGACCCGCTTGCTCGAACGAGACCAGGTGAGGCATCAAGATGAGCGAGAGAATGCCCACCCCGACGCCGACCCCGGCGCCCAGCAGGGCCACCTCCCGACCACTGTACAAGGCGGCGCCCGCACCCCCCGCGAGCGCCGCGGCGCCAACGTAGGTGACGAGCCCCGCACCGAGGTGCCCGAACAGGGCCACAAGCCCGATGAACAGAGGGGCATAGATGAGACCGACCAGGCCCCAGATGATCGCCCGCAGGAATACGAGGCGCTGGGCTCGCCGCGGTGCGCCTTTGGACGTCGGGCGGAAGGAATCGTGGGTCCTGTTGTCGATCGCCATGCTTCGGGCGCGGTGTGACGGCTACGGACCCCGAGAACCTAAGGCACGCTGGCCACTGGATCAACGGTAGGCGACTTGGGGCATTGGGGATGGGCACGCCCCGAATTCTGCCAGGCCCCAAAGGAAAACGGGGCCGAGTGGCCCCGTTTCGAGACCCATTTCGTTGGCGGTCTCAACCCGTCGGCAACCGGCTCAGCCTGCCTTCAGGGTCCAGGAGGCACACCAGCCGTTCACGTTGACCAACTTCCCGGGGAACAAGCTGCAGCCGTGCCAGTCGCCGGAGCCCTGATCGGTCAGCAGGAACTGGCAGTTGGCGCAGTTCTGCTCTTCCGGGGGCTTACCCGGACGGGCCGCCGCCGCGCGATCGGCCTGGGTGGCATCGGCGTGATACTTGAGGGCGATCGCGGTGGGGTCGTCCGCCGCAACGGCATTCGCTGGAACCTCAGCGCGGGCGCTGCCCACACCGACCAGGTTGACGACCGGGATGGCGACGGCAGTGCCGAGCATCAGCTTCACGGCGTCACGACGGCTCTTGTTCGTTGGCTTGTCGGACATGTCTGTCAGGCTCCTAAGTTCTCAGGGTGAACGCATGCAACCCCGGCCGGGCGCCGGGTGCCGCGTGGCATTCTGCAACATGGAGCTGTAAAAGGCGAGCCGAAAGGCTCGGGCTCGGCCGGCAACCGTCACTTGAGGTAGGTTCCGGCCCCCGCGAAGTGGGCGTTCCAGTACGGTGTCCCGAAACGGGCCAGGATCACCTTGCCCTTGGACGAAGAAGCATGAACGAAACGCTCCCGGTCGACCATCAATCCCACGTGGTCCACCACCCCACTACTGGCGAAGAACACCATGTCGCCTGGACGCAGCGACTTGACCTTCACCGGTCGCGCCCGGCTTTTCTGCTCCCGCGAGGTCCGGGGGATCTGGACACCCGCCATCCGGTGGG
Source organism: Chromatiaceae bacterium (assembly GCA_049284555.1). Classification (GTDB taxonomy): domain Bacteria; phylum Pseudomonadota; class Gammaproteobacteria; order Chromatiales; family Chromatiaceae; genus Thiodictyon. Next base: position 9,303 of record JBAPYD010000071.1, read on the forward strand.
CGAAAGAGGTCAGACCGCTACAGTCCAACCCGCCACCCGGCTGGTTGCCACCCCATCGGTAAGGCGTCCCGATCTGAGACAGAGCGGCGGATACGACCTCCGCGCGCTGGCCGCTCAAACCGCCCCTGCCTGACCCGGCGCACCCGCCCACCGCCAAGGCCACGAGGGTAAGGAGGCAGAGCCGCCAACCAGGCGGAGTCCACCGCCATGCCCGTCGGGTGGAATGGGCATCGAATCCGAAGGATTTACCCCCTGGCGCAAGCCGTGGGCGCTCGTATCCCAGACGCATCGTTCAGACCCCCCAACCGAGCCGGAAACAGTTACGCCTAACAATTGTAGAATACTTTTAGAATATTATGCGAGCTTCCTCAGGATCGAGCTGAGGAAATTCGGTCATCCTCCGCCTCGCTTCGGCTCACCAAGGAATGACGGCGACCCAGCCTGCCCCGATCGGCGCCTCCTCGGGATACGGGGCGGATCGACCGCCTCGGCGATCCCCATCGGTCGCTCCTGGCACGGATGGCAAGGGCTCGGCGACCTTCCAGGGCCGTTGGCGATCAGACCCTTCACCTCTATCATGGGGCCCCAGTGGCCGCGACGGTCGCCGCCCGAGCGTCGTAAGGGTCGAACGTGACTAACCTCCTCCTGCGCCGCCCGGTGCTCGCCTGGGCCCTTTACGACTGGGCCAACTCGGCCTTTGCGACCACGGTGATGGCCGGGTTCTTCCCCGTCTTCTACAGCGCCATCAGCAAGGGTCTCTCGACCCGGGACGCCCAGTTCTGGTTCAACCTGAGCCTCGCGCTCGCCAGCCTGTCGGTCGCCATCTCAGCGCCGATCCTGGGTGCGATGGCGGATCGCGGCGGCACCCGCAAGCGCTTCCTCGCCGCCTTTACCTTGGTCGGGGTCCTGATG
>JBAPYD010000072.1:0-3733 GCA_049284555.1 Chromatiaceae bacterium
GCAGGTCGGAGATGTGCGGGACATCACTGCACGGGCTCGCGATGTGAACGAGCGGGCAATAGGCTTTGCCTGGCGTCTCTGATATGTGAGCACTCGGGAACAAAAGACCGCTCCTGGTCCGGCCGCGCATTGCTGGCCGATCCAGGCGTCAGGAAATCCATAGGACAATTGAGCCTAATGTGGATCTATACGGATACCCGGGCAGGATTTAGCAAACGCGAAAGTCTCTGGTGCAGTGACTCGTGGGCAGACAACAGCGCTGGAGTGAAGATCAGCACCAGCACGGTAGCGAAGCCCACGCCAAAGGCCAACGAGACCGCCATCGGGATGAGGAACTGGGCCTGAAGACTGGTCTCGAAGATGAGGGGGCCCAGCCCCACCACGGTCGTCGCGGAGGTCAAGAGCATTGCGCGCAGCCGAGAGCAGGCGGCCTCTACCAGGGCCTCATCGACCCCCATCCCGGTTTGGCGCAACTCCTGGTACATGCTGACAAGGATGATGGCGTTGTTCACCACGATGCCCGAGAGCCCAAAGAGTCCGAACATGGACAGGAGCGTCAGGTCGATCCCCAGCACCCAATGGCCCACGATGGCCCCCACCAGGCCCAAGGGGATCGATGTCATGACCACCAGAGGCCAACCCCAGGACGAGAATACGGCCGCGAGGATGAGAAATACTAACCCGAGCCCCAGGATCAACCCAAGGCGCATATCGCCTAAAGTCTCCCGTTGGTCGGCTGCCCGCCCCTCAAACGTGTAACCCACGCCATAACGGTTGACCAAGTCGGGCAGGAGATCCCGTTCGAGGCCGAGGCGGACCTGATCGGGGGTGTTCTGGGCGCGGTCGATGTCCGCTGTCACCTCGACCGCGAGCCGGCCGCCGGCGTGACGCAGGGCCTCGAATCCACGCCGGCTTTCCCACCGCGCCACCGTCGCCAGGGGAACGAAGTCGCCACTGGGGACCCGAATGGTCAGCTGCTCAAGGGCGTCCAGGCGAGCGCGCTCGTCCCAGGGGAGCAAAACGCGCACCTCCAGCTCGTCCTGGCCTACCTGGACCAACTGCGCCAGATAGCCATCGAAGGCGGCACGAAGCTGCCCACCCAGGAGCTCCGTGGTGACCCCAAGGGCCTGACCGGCGGGAGACACGCGGTAGATGAGCTGCTCGCGTCCGTAGGGCATGTCATCAGTCGTTTCGGAGACGCCGGGTATCCCCTGCAGCCCCTGGGCCAGATCCAGGGCCGCCGCCTTGAGCCCCTGGGCATCGTCGCCCGTCAGACGCACGTTTAGATCCCGTCCCGGCGGACCCGCCCTGCGCGCGGAGAGCACAAGGCTCTCGATCCCGGCCGGAACGCTCACGTGACGCCGCCAGGCGGCCAAGAACCGCTCGTTGCGCACCGCTCGCTGATCGGAAGGAATGAGCTGCACCAGGATCGATCCCAGCTGATCCCCTTGGGCACCGGAGCCCGCGTCGACGACGACCGTGGAGCCAAGACGAGCCACCGCGGCCTCCACCAGCCCACCCCCCAGCTCGCGCTCCGCCGCCACCAGTCCGCGCTCCAGCTCCTCCAGGAACGCGGCCGTCCGCTCCCTGGGCGTCCCCGCGACAAAGGTGGCGTTGGCGAAGACGATTTGGCTCTCGGGGGTGGGAAAGAACACGAAGGCGATACGCCCACCGGCCAGCAGTCCCACCGCCAGGAGCATCAGGGACGCCACCAGGGCGACGGTGACTCCGCGCCGGCGGATGGCCACCACCACCAGGGGGCGATAGAGCCGGTCCCGGAACCAGTCGAAGCCTGCATCGACTCGCCGGCGCCATGCCGGGGTCACTTGCTGGACCTGGTGACTGAAGGCGGAACGCAGGTGGGCCGGCATGATCAGGAAGACCTCCACCAACGAGGCGATCAGCACCATGATGGCCACGAACGGAATGTCTCCCAGGATATTGCCCATGACCCCGCCCACCAGCATCAGGGGCAAGAAGGCGGCCACCGTGGTGAGGGCCGAGGCGGTCACCGGCCAGAACATACGCCGCGCCCCGGCGATTGCCGCCTCCGCCGGGGGCATGCCCATTCGGAAGCGGGACTCCGCATACTCACCGATCACGATGGCATCGTCGTCGATGATGCCCAGGGTCAGGAGCAGCCCGAACAGGCTGATCATGTTGATGGTCCCGCCGAAGGCCCACAACAGCGCCAGGGCGGCCAGATAGGCGATGGGAATCCCCATGGCCACCCACAACGCCACCCGGCCGGGAAGGAAGACGAAGAGGAGCACCAGGACCAAGACGAACCCCTGGAGCCCGTTGTGGACCAGCAGATCGATACGGTCCCGGATGAGCTGCCACTGCTCGTCGAAGATGCTGATCTGGACAGACGGTGGGAGGGTCGGCTGGGTGTCCTCGAACCAGCGGTCGAAGATCCGAGCCGCGCGCAAGGAGTGCCCCGTTTCGGCCCGCTGCACGAGCATCTCCACGGTGACGGCACCGTGGGCTCGCGCGCCATCCGTCTCCACCTCGCTCAGGGTCAGGGTCCTGGGACGGGCCTCCCTAACGATGGTCGCCACATCCCCCAGCAGCACGAGTCCACGCGCGTTGCTGACAATGGGCAGGTCCTCGAAGGCCAGGGGGTCCCGCCGCTGCTCCAGTCCACGGATCTCCCGGGCCCCGTCCGACTCCCCCACCACCCCGGAGGGCAGGTCCTGGGCAAGCCGACCCACCTGCTGACCGATCCCATCCAGGGACAGCCCCAGGGTCTCGAGGACGTGCCCGGGCACCTGGATGGCGATGCGCTCCTCGGGCATGCCGGTGATATCCACCCGGTCGATGCCCCGGGCCAGGAGCTGGCGCTCGAACTGCCTCACCCAGGGACGCAGGTCCTGGAGGCTCGGACCCGACACCAGGAGCCGAGCCACCGACTCGTAGCGAGAGACCCGACTGATCTGGGGGGTCTCCGCATCCTTGGGCAGGTTGCGGAACTCAGCGACCCGCTGACGCACCTGGTCCAGGGCGAGCAGCGGATCGGTCCCCTCGTGCAGCTCAAGGGACAGGGCGGCGATCCCCTGGCTGGCGGTGGAGGTCATCTTCTTGAGGCCGTCCACCGTCTTCAGGCGCTCTTCCAGCGGGATGATGATGCCGTTCTCCACGTCCTCGGCGGAGGCACCGCTCCAGAGCACCCGCACGGAGATCACGTCCAGGGCGAAGGTGGGAAAGAACTGGATGTTCATGCGGGTGAGGGCCACCCCACCCGCCACGAAGATCAGTAGCATCAACAGGTTCGCGAGCAGTCGATGGCGCGCGAAGACGGCGATCGGACCCCGCTTCATCGCCGTTGGCCGGTCATGGGTCCGTCCGCCTCGGCCTCGACGGCCAGTCCGACCTCCTCCACCCTGAGGCCGTCCACCGCATTCGGCAGGTGGGTGACCATGACCCGGGAGCCCGGGCGCAGGCCAGGGGCACGGATCAGGACCTCGCCGCGACCGTCCCCGCTCAATTCCCCGACCCGCTCCACGGGAACGGCCCGGAGCCGCCCGTCCTCGACGGCGAAGACCCGATCCCCCCCGCTCAGGGCCGAAAAGGGTAAGGCGATGGTATCGGCGGCGGGGGGGCGCTCCAGCACCAGGTCCACGAAGGCCCCGAGGGGCATGTCGGCCCCGGGCGCCAGACGCAGGAGGGCGTCCACGCCCCGGGCATCGGCCTCGCCGGAGATGCGCTCGAGCTCGGCCTCGAAGGTCCGACC
>JBAPYD010000073.1:0-5220 GCA_049284555.1 Chromatiaceae bacterium
CGCCAACGCGCCGGACCTCGCGCCCTGGGCGGACACGGCACGGCGCTATGGCTATCGCTCCATGATCGCCCTGCCGCTCAAGGCGGACGAGGCGCCCTTCGGGAACTTCAGCCTGTTCTCCGGGGAGGTGGATGCCTTCAGCGAGTCGGAGGTGCTCCTGCTCGCCCAGCTCGCAGAGGACCTGGCATTCGGCATCCATACCGCCCGCACCCGTGCCTTACAGGCCCAGCAGGTTCGTCAGCTTCGGGATGAGGTCGAGAAGGACGCGCGCAAGCGCATCGCCGCCACCCTGCACGACGTGGTCGGCCAATCCATGCAGGCTGTCAACCTGGGTCTGAAGCGGGTACGGGCGATGACGGGAAAGGAGGCCCGAGTGCCTGGGGAGCTCCTCGATGAGCTGATTGGCGAGGTTGCGACTGCCATTGGCGAGCTGCGTGACATCAGCCACGAGCTGCGGCCCTTGTTTCTGGAACGTCTATCGTTGCTTGATGCCGTCCGCTTCCACTGCAGCGAGACCGGCACCCGCGCCGGCATCCCAATCCGGGTCCTCGCCGATGACGCCCCTTTCGACCTGGACGATCGGGTCAAGCAACAATGTTTCTTGGCCTTTCGCGAGGCGATGAGCAACGCGGTCCGGCATGCCCAGGCCCGCCGCGTCGACGTTGTGCTGAAGATCCGGTCGCCGGGACGGCTCTGCCTGGCGATCATCGACGACGGGCTCGGTTTCGATACCCACGCGGCCTTTGAGTTGCCCGCCGGGCTGGGGCTGTGCATGATCCGCGAGCGCTGCGAGAGCGTCCTTGGCCATGCCCGCATCCGCAGCACACCCGGCACGGGAACCAGCGTGCGGATCAGTGTCCCGCTCGCCAAGGAGCCTGCGCCATGCCCTTAGGCGTCATCGTCGCCGACGACCACGCCATTTTCCGCCAGGGGCTGGCGTCCCTGCTCCAGGCAGAGGCCGACATCACCCTCCTCGCCCAAGCCGCCGAGGGGACGGAGGCCTGGAGGCTCATCGCGTCGCTGCAGCCCGACGTGGCCATCCTCGACCTCAGCATGCCGCAGATCACCGGCATCGAGGTCGCCCGCCGGGTCGAGGTCGCCGGACTCGACACCCGGGTCGTGCTGCTCACCATGCACGACGACCCCTCCGCCGTCCTCCAGGCACAGGAGGCCGGTGTCGCCGGCTATGTCCTCAAGGACAACTCCTTTGAGGAGCTGGTGCAGGCCGTGCATGCCGTCGCCGCAGGCGCCACCTTTCTCACGCCCTCCATCCGCGCCAAGCTGCGCGCCCTGCAACGCGACGGTCATCCGGCCGTCCCGTTGTCACCGCGGGAGCGCGAAGTCATCCGACTCATCGCGCTCGGCAACAGCAGTAAGGAGGTGGCGCGCATCATGGCCATAAGCCCGCGCACCGTGGATACCTACCGCAGCCGCTCGATGGACAAGCTTGGGCTGCGTTCCCTGGCTGACCTGGTGCGCTATGCGGTGCAGGCGGGGATGGTGGGGTGAGCGCGGCTCCTGTCCGTCATCGCATCGCCTGGCATCGCCCGGCGTTGCACCCCCAGCCCCAACAGTCCTCCCAGGGGCTGCCTGTCCGTGATTTCACCGACAGGGTTGTCCGATCATGACCGGACAACCGGACCCCTGTCGATTGGGTACCCTTGCATCGACGTCGCTGCGCTGACGCTGCGAATGGCGCCCGGCGGCGAGCGGTCAGCCGGCCGCGAACAACGCAACCCAAGACGAGGATAAGGATATGTACACAGGCGACATGGTGATTCACATCGACGAGGCGCTGGATGACGATCGCGTTCACGGCCTGGAGCAGCAGATCGGTGAGGAGCATGGTGTCTTCAGTGCGTGTATGCACGAGAAGACACGCCACCTGATGGTAGTGGACTTCGACCCGAGGGCGGTGCAGCCGAGCGCGATCGTGCGGTCGGTTCGCGGCTATGGGCTGCATGCGCAGATGATCGGCTTCTAGCGCTGCGCAGATCGCCGGGATATGCCCGGCGTCTCCTCCAGCATTTGGTGACAAGGCGACCTGTGCGGGTCGCCTTGTCTTTTCGCGTCACCGCATCGGCGCTCGTCCCAGACGCGCAGGGAGCTCGCGAAGCGCGGGGCGCCGTTCGCAGACCCGATCACGGGACACACCATCGTCGATACCAAGGGACATCCCTCGGTCCAAGAAGGTGGCGAGCGCGACGGCTTGACGATCTACTTCGATTCGCGGACCAGCAAGAGCACCTACGAGAGGATTTCCGTCGAGCACCGGGAGCAGGGGCTTATGCAGACCATGCGCAATGACGGCGATCAGGGGTTCGACGAAGGATAAGACCGATGGCTCCATAGGGTCTGACGTTCTCGTGATGGCTGGACGCGTCGCGGTCGCCGGACCCCCCAGGTCAGCCAGTCCGCAGCACTGGCGGTGGGGGACTGGCTGTTCTGGCTGTTATGTCATGGGGGTCACCCAGCCCCAAGCATCCTGGTCATCCCCCCCTGAGCCTGCGCACCCGTGGTCCGCGGAGGGGTTCCGGATGAGCGCTCGAATGGCCACACATCGGCTCTCGTGTGCGCGCTGCGAAACGTGAGGAGCCACCGTGCGGCCTGCCTCGTGCATCGCAAAGTGATTCCCCCAGTTGTCAGCGAAGGTCCCAAGCCACGGATCTTTGGCAGAAACGGATTCTGACCAAGGGGCTCGCCGGGGCAGACAACCTGAGCTGGGACAAGCCCGCCCCGGTCGCTAGAATGCGCGGCCACTATCAGTCGATTCCCCGCGGGTGACAACCGAGGCCGCGTCCCGGTGAGTCTTACCCGGCCAAGGCCCCGATGAGCAATAGCAACACGCACGTCGCCACCAAGATCCTCATCGTCGACGATAACCCGGCCAACCTGGACCTGCTGCAGGACATCCTCCGGCCCGCCGGGTATCAGACATTTTTTGCGACTAGCGGAGAGCAGGCGTTGGAGGTTGCAGCGAGCGTGGTGCCCGACCTCATTCTGCTGGATGTCGTGATGCCCGACATGGACGGTTTCGAGACCTGCCGACGCATCAAGCTTCAGGATGCGCTCCGAGACATCCCCTTGATTTTCATCACGGCGGGAACCGACTTGAAGGATCTGGTGCGGGGCTTCGATGCGGGGAGCGTTGACTACATAACCAAACCGGTAAAGCGCCCGGAGGTTCTGACGCGGGTGGCAACCCATCTGCAGATCCGGGTGCTGATCAAGCAGCAGCAAGAGCACCTCGTGGCCCTCGAACGGGCGAAGAAAGAGCTGCAGGAGCTCGTCGACCTCAAGGACAAGTTTCTCTCCAATCTCGGCCGCGAGGTTGGTCAAGCCCTCCGCGACTTGTCGTCAGCGAGCGAGCAACTACAGAAATCCGCCGGCCTTCTGGGCATGGGCGCCGACGAGATCAACTCTCGGATCGAGGGCATGGACCGCGGCGCGCAGCGGGTTCTCAAGCTGCTGGAAACAATCCTCGAGTGGCCGCGCATGCAGGCCGGGCAGAAATTAGACCTGTTGGCCACACGGATCTCCGATGACGAGCTCGCCACCCTGCTTCGCAGCCTCAACGACTTGAGGTTCCTGTCCCTCGCGGACACCCGGGTCACGGATGCGGGTTTGAGGCATCTCACGCGACTTCATGCGCTTCAGGAACTGCACCTCGACGACACCGAGGTGACGGACGAGGGGCTGAAGACCCTGGCGAATCTGCCGCAGCTGCAGATCCTCGATCTGAAGCGGACTAAGATCACCGACGCCGGGCTAGTCCACCTCAAACCGCTGCAGAACCTTCGGGGACTCTACCTCACCGGGACGGCCATCGGCGACGGGGCGCTGGAGCATCTCCGGTGCTTCCCCAAGCTCGATACCCTTATCCTCTGGGACACGGCTATCAGCGATGCCGGGCTGCGGCACCTCCATGGACTTTTTAGCCTCCGGGAGATCATCCTGTGGAGCACCCGGGTCACCGAGAAGGGGGTTGCCGAGTTGCGATCCCGCCTGCCCGGGTGCGACGTCAGCAAGTAAGTGTTCAACCCGTGGCGTTACTTCTATCTCGCTGTCCGATGCCTCCTCGATGGCGGCAATCACCTTGTTCAAGTGTTCTCTCCAGCCAATGTAGATCTCGACCGGGGTGCGGGTGAGCGCCCTGCCCGAGGTTCGGGGCTCCCACCCGCGGTCTAAGGGCACGCCCACAAGGTGGCCCTCGCCATGTCGACCATCATCAGCTTGAAATACTGAATATCACCACGTCTATCTCCCGCGCATCGGATGCGTGTTGATCGGCCATGGCCGAGACGCCGCCGACGTCGCCACCCGCCACGAGCAGTCGGAAGCCGGCAGGAGGCAAGACCACACTGATGAGATCGAGGTTGAGCAGGATCAAGGTGAGTCACTTGATAATGGGGGCGGTCGGTTGGGCGGCACGCCTGAAACCGGCGAGACCCAGACGCCCACATCCAGGGTGGCACCTGGAGGTCCCAGGTAGGCTCCGGCGACCGGTGGAACCAATTCCGGCAGGCGCGCGACCGCCACCGCGACGTGCTTGGCCCCAGCGAGCCCTCCCAGCGTGGGGTCGAACCCCTTCCAGCCTGCGCCCGGCAGATAGACCTCCGCCCAAGCATGCGTCGCCCCGAAATCCGCGTTGGACGGTGGCACCTGGAGATAGCCGCTGACGAACCGCGCCGCGAAGCCGAGCTGCCGTACTGTCTCCATGAACAGCCAGGCGAAGTCGCGGCAAGACCCGGTCCCGAGGCTGAGTGTCTGCGCGGCGGTTTGAACGCCTGGCGCCTCGCGCGCCTGATAGGTGAGTCGTTGCTGGATCTGGAGGCAGAGACGCTCCAACAGGGTGTAGGTCTGAAGGCGCTCACCTGGCGTCCAGACAGTTGCCAACCAGTCCACCAGGGCTGGGTCCGTTTCCTCGGTCGTCTCCATGTAGGCTGCCAGGACGATTTTGTCGTTGGCTGGATAGCCGAAGGGGTAGTCGACGGCGTCATCCTCGACTAGGAAATCCAGTGGCGCCGGATTGGACTGCTGGATGATGACCTCGCTTTCGATCAGGAGCTGGCTCGCAGTCGTATCGAAGGTCGCGATCGCCACGGAGTTGTCCTCCACGTCGCGATGCCAGCGCAGGGTCGCGGGGGGCGTGATCGTCAACGCAGCGGATTCGATCCGCAGCTCGTGGCTTTCTCGCGGGCGCAGGCGCAAGGCGTGCGG
>JBAPYD010000074.1:0-6249 GCA_049284555.1 Chromatiaceae bacterium
CGTAGCAGGCTTGTCATTCATTCGGGGCGACTGCGCGCGATTCGGCACAATATTTCCTGGTCGATGCCTAGGTGCCTGTACGGTCAACATGCCGAGCGATAATTCTTCCGACGAACCGCGCGCTTGACTCAGGATCGTCCTCGTCCGCTTCCCGTCCCGCTGGCCTGCCGATTGTCAGGGACGTCAGTAACCGCAAACGACGTGGACCCCCCGTAAACAGTCCGAGCTTGAGCGACCTCTTCCGGAGCCAAGCTGCAGGTCGCCCCTGTTCGCGCCCCGTGCCATTCTCTCTGCTCGCCCTTCAGGCTTCCGCGGCCCTTTGGACCAGCCGCTCCCCTTCCCGGCCACCGACTCACAGCCCAACGAGCGCCGTGAGCGGGGCGCTGTCGAGCGCGATACTCAAACCTGCTTCAGCCCGATCCGCGCGGGGCTGCACTCGACGAAGGCCACGTGACCCTGTTTGCGACCCAATGGAGCGACACCAGACCCTCAGCAGCGCGCCGGGCGGCCTCCAAGCGCTCGGGGCAGGCCGCGGCGGTGCTCCCGTGGACTTCGGTGACGTCGTCCGCCAGGTCGGAATCGGCGGGCTTCCCAGTTTGGCGGCTGAACGGCCCGGGTTTCGGACCAGGCCGAGGGACATCGCGAGCATGTATCATGCGCCATTCTGGGCAGCAGCCGGACGGGCACGCAGATATGAAGGCCGGTGAGATCAAGCGGGGGAGTGTCATCGAGGTGGATGGGGCGGTGGTCTATATCACCGAGCTCCAGGTCCAGACCGCGTCCTCGCGCAGCGGAAATACCCTTTACAAGGTCAAAGGGCGCAACGTGGTGACCCGCCAGAAGTTCCAGGGGAGCTTCAAGGGCGATGAGCAGGTGCAGCCGGTGGAGCTGGAGCGCCGTCCGGTACAGCTCCTCTACCAGGACAACGACGGCTGCACTTTCATGGACAGGGAGACCTACGACCAATTCACCTTCGACCGCGATGCCCTGGAGGCCGAGCTGCCCTATCTCACCGAGGGGCTGGAGGGGATCTTCGCGATGGTGGTGAACGGCGAGCCGGTGGGCATCGAGCTTCCTGCCACCGTGACCTTGGAGATCATCGAGTGTGCCCCGGCGATGAAGGCCGCCTCGGCCTCCGCCCGCAACAAGCCCGCGACATTGGCGACCGGTCTGGTGGTGCTCGTGCCCGAGTACCTGGCCCAGGGCGAGACGATCAAGGTCAACACGGTCACCGGCGAGTTCATGTCGCGGGCCTGATGGGACCCCTTGCGTCGATGACTGAGCCCACCCACCGCCGCCGCAAGCCGGACAGCGCCACGGCCATGCGCCTGCTGATCGCACAGGTGCGCGACCTGGTCCCGTTCGACATACCGGAGGGCCAGGCCTGCGCCGGCACCTGCGACGGCTGCTCGCTGAAGCTCCTGGAGTTCCTCGGCAACGAGCTCGACGGCTGGGAGGCCCGGCTGGATTCCGGCGAGCGACCGGGCTTGAAGGACCTCTCCCGCCTGGCCGGCACCAGCCGCAAGGTCTATTCGGTGCTGGCGCGGAATGGCCTGGCCGAGCCCTTGGAAGAGACGGATACCGATAGGGCCTGACAGCGAGACAGCGACCGAGGCTAGGGGCGCTTCACCCCGATCCGCTGCCCCGGCCGAGGCGAGGCGCCGTAGCGCAAGCCGCCGGCGCCGGTGTGGACGATGCGCATCGAGGTCTCGCGGGAGCCGCACGCGACGCGCTGCCGATCGTTGAACGGGAGGCCCTGGGTCAGGGTGGCCCCGTGGAGGGTCACGGCCGGCCGCGAGCGTCCCAGAAGGGGAGGATGGTGAAGGCCGCGGCGGGGAAGTCGCAGAGGGCGTCTGCCGCGTGCAGGGTGAGGTGGGTCGCCCTTCGGGAGGCTCACCGGGTGAGGCCGCTTGCGCCTGCACCTTTCCCTCGATTGGCGCGCCCGGAGGGACTCGAACCCCCGACCATCGGCTTCGAAGGCCGATGCTCTATCCATCTGAGCTACGGGCGCGTGGAACAGGTCTTCCCTTCAGGATAGATGCCTCCCACTGGGAGATTTTGCGCGAGGCGCGGGGCATGATGGAATCCGAGGGCCCTGGCGCGAGCCACGCGGCCTGAGTCTACCACCGCTTCAGCCTGAGCCTGCGCGATTCCGCCTTCATTCAGTGGCACGAGGTTATGTGTGTCCATTGACTGGGCGACGAGCAGACTCCCAAGCCAACGTCTGGCTCCCGGCGCTCAAGCTGACAACACCCGGTTGGCGGTTGCACCCGATTCCACCCCATAATGCGGGACCTCCGAGGCCCGGTCCCGGTCCTGTCGGCCGGCCCTCCGCCCGTCTCGATACCGCCGTCGGCGCGCGCTCCGCCTGCGGCACCATTCCAGTCGTGTGATTTCAATGAAGCAACTCCTTGGCAGTACCGATTCATTGCAGCTCTTTCCGCTGTCCTACCCCTGGGCCTGGGACATGTATCTCGAGAACATGGACAACCATTGGACCCCACGGGAGATCCCGGTGGCCAGCGATGTCGCCCTGTGGCGCTCGGACCGGCTTTCCGAGGCGGAGCGGCACTTGTTTCTCTCCGTCATGGCGCAGCTCACCACCTTCGACGTGCAGCGCGGCGACGAGACGGCCGAGTCGCTGCAGGGCATCATCGATCCGCCGGAGATCAAGCATTATCTCAAGCGCCTGGCGGATGAGGAGGCCCTGCACACCTGGGCCTACCAGTTCATCATCGAGAACATGGGCCTCGATCCCCAGGACATCTACTCGCGCTATGCGCGTGTCCCGCAGATGAAGGCGCGCGTCGATCTGGCCAACGCCCTCTCGAGCCGGGCCAAGCGGGCGTGGGCGAAGCGGGTGTTCACCCCGGAGGCCGCGCTGACGCTGCGCGAGAAGCAGGAGATCCTGTTCGCGACGATCTTCTGGTTCCTCTGCTTCGAGGGTATCTGGTTTGTCATGGGTCTCTCCGGACCGATTCAGAACCTCGCGCGCAACGGCAAGTTCACGGGCGCCGCCGAGCAGTTCCAGTACATCCTGCGCGACGAGTTCCAGCACATCCGCTTCGGCGTGCGCCTGATCAACACCTACATCGAGCAGTATCCGGAGTGCATGTCGACGAGCTTCGTGAGCGCCATTGGACGGCTCTTCGAGGAAACGATCCGGCTCGAAGCCGAATACATCCACTACTGCCTGCCCTCGCCAATCGTGGGCTACAACGCCGACGACCACATCGAGACCGCCAAGTGGTACGCCAACCAGCGCGCGAGCAGCATCGGCCTGGGCCCCGTTTACGAGGGAGCCGAGCATCGCTTCCCGTGGATGTCGGAGCAGGTTTCGACCCGCAAGGAGAAGAACTTCTTCGAGACGCGCCCGACCGAGTACCGCACGGGCGGGGCTTTGAGCTGGGACGATTGAGTAGCCGGTCGCTCCCCGGGCGCGGCTCCGGCAAGCCAGCGCCGACGGTGGACGGTTCGCCGCTGGTGCGATGGATGCGGGGGATGGCGTCCAGACGGTGCCGGAGGGCACGGCAGGCGTTGCAGTCCGCCCATCGCAGGCGGTAGAACGAATGCGCCGTGCGCCGGGACGCGCGGATCCGGTTCACCACGGTCCGTGGTTGTGCCCCCTGCTCCCCCGCGTCGAGGAGATACCGGACGGGAGGACGGTCCCCCTCCGCTCTCCTTCGGGAGCGTCCTGTCGTCGGAGCCGATGAAGCGGCGGGGCGGAATCCTGGAAACGAGGCATTGCTCGCGTGCCGTGTACCGAGCAGACGATAGCGAAGTCGCCCAACACCGCACCGCCTTTGCGGCGGAGCACGTCGCCCCTCCAGAGCTTGTCACCGAGTCTCGGGCGGGGGCGCCAGATGGACCTCAAAGATACAGGCTGGGTGCCCCTGCGCCTGGCAATGGATCTCGATGACCCGGGTCCGCGGCGAGACCAGGGCCTGGAACAGGCGCTCGAAGGTGGCGCCGTAGTAGTCGCACAGGGGGTCCTCGGATCGAGCGCCGTCACAGAGGGGACACCCGGCGATGTGCAGCCGGTGGGGTTGTCCGGATCGGTAGGTGAACTGCCCGTTTCCGGTGAAGGTCCAGGCGTTCCGCGCGATGGCCTGAAGGAGCAGACGTGCGCCCAGGGTCGGGGGCAGGGCCTTGAGCAGGGCCTTGACGAAGGGCGGGATGCGGTTGGCCAGAAGATAGTCGCCAGTGAGATGCCCGGCCTGTCGGCCGATGGTACGGGCCCCCTCCGGACCCAGGGAATCGCGCAGGGCGCGATGGAGTGCACTGACCTCGCCCTCGTCCACCATGGCGTCTGGCGGGCTCTCCAGGTACGGAGACAGCCCCGCGTGCGCGAAGATCTCTCGGACCGCCGCGGGGCCTGAGCTGGAGCTCAGCGCCTCCATGACCCGCAGGATCGCGTTGGGGCCGATGCGTCCCCCGGGATCGCCCGCGTCTCGCTCCATGGTTCCTCCGCCGGCCCGGCGATCCGCCCCGGGATCGGAAGCCCGGGGACGGGGCTCAGGCGATCTGGGGAACCCCCCATTGATTGCTGTTCCAGGCAATGGACAGCTCGTGCTGGCTGCACAGGCTGCGCAGGAAGTAGCGTCCCTTGGGGGTAATGCGGACGCAGTCCGGTTCCACCTCTACCAGCCCATGCTCGGAGCAGCCGCACAATCGATCGTAGTCCTCCTCCAGGCCCTCGGCCAGCTTGATGGGGAGCTCCAGATTGCACATCAGGTGCTGGAGGGCCTGACGCCGACGCAGGTCTCCGTCGCTCAGCCGGTGACCCCACGCGACCGGTAGATGACCCGCTTGCACGGCCGTGCTCCAGGGTTCGAGCTCGGACTCGTTTTGCACGAAGGCCCCGTTCACCTCCCCGAGGGCGCTCATGCCAACGGCGATGAGGTGCTGGGTCGGCGCGCCGGTGTAGCCGAGGCAATTGTGTCGAAGTCGCTTGGCAGACTGGGCGAGGGAGAGCTCGTCCCCGGGTCGCGCAAACCAATCGACTCCGATCCATTGATAGCCCGCGTCGGTGAAGCAGGCGACCGCCTCATGAAGCAGGGCGAGCTTCTCCTCGGGTGTGGGTAGATCCGAGGATTCGATGGCGTACTGATGGGGGCGGGCGGTTGGACGATGGGAGTAGCTGTAGCAGCGCACCCGATCGGGAGCGATGTCGGCCACGTCCTCCAGGGTGCGCATGAAGCTGGCCGCTGTCTGCTTGGGCAGCCCGTAGATCAGATCCAGGCTGATGGTCAGGAAACCCGCATCCCGGGCGCTGCTGCAGACGTCACGAACCAGCTCGGGGGAATTGATGCGCCCGATGGCGTGCTGGACGGAGGGATTGAGGTCCTGGACCCCGAGGCTCAGCCCCCTGAAGCCCAGGCTATGGAGCAGCTCCAGCTGGCTGGCCGAGGTTCGGCGCGGATTGCACTCGATGCAGGGGGACGTCTTGGGCGAGATGCGGAAGCGCACCCCCACCATCTCCATGAGACGCACCAACTGGGAGTCGCTCAGATAGTTCGGCGTGCCCCCGCCCACGTGGAGCTGCTCCAGCTCCCGACCCGGGCCAAGGCGCTCGAGCACCAGATTCAGCTCCTGCTCCAGGGCATCCAGATAACGATCGATCCGCTCGGAATCGTGGGTTACCGTGGTGTGGCAGGCACAGTAGAGACAGCGCACCGGGCAGAAGGGGAGGTGGATGTACAGCGCCAGGGGCTCGCCGTCACGTTGGCCCAGGTCGGTGAGTGCATCCCCGTACTGGGATGACGTGAGACGGTGCCCGTTGATGGCCGGGGGGAAGCCGATCGCGGCGGGACCGGCCTGCTCGAACCCCTCGATCAGGCGTCGCGGGATACCCTCGAAAAACGCCGGGATCATGGTTACCTCCACTCATCCTGCGACGGCGTCTTGCGCCGCTCTCGTAGTGCGCCGTCCCGCGGGAACGATCTGCGCTTCCAGCTGGTCGTCGCTGGGTCCGCCGCAGGCCAGGACTGGGATTGGTGTCCCCTTGAAATTGACGTCCGCTGCCAGGTCGGGCCGGTTCTTCTTGAGCTCGGCGATCTGCTCCGGGGTCAGCACCTTGCTCTGGTCGAAGCCCAGATCGATCTCGGTGGAGAGCCCCTTGTACTTGACCCGCTCCAGGTCGTAGAACTTCTTGGTGACCGTGGTCTTCGCGAACGCCTTGAGACAGCCTAGCATGTAATGCCGCTTGAATTTATCTCGAATCCAGGGGTAATCCAGGAAGCTCTTGCG
>JBAPYD010000075.1:0-1699 GCA_049284555.1 Chromatiaceae bacterium
ACGTAGGCCGCCTGCTGGGCGACCTCGCGCGGCAGGGGGAAGCTCTCCCGGACCTGGCCGTCGGCCACGATGGAGAACTGCTCCCCGAGACGGGCGACGGCCACATGGCCGTAACGGGTCTCGGCGGCGTCCAGCAGCTCCAGCCCCGGCTGGAGACTGTTGAACCGCAAGACCTCCAGGGACCGCTCCAACCGAGGGACCTGGGGCGACAGCGCCACCCCCAGGCCCGCCACCGCCAGCAGCAGGGCCAGGATTCCCCGCCCCACGGAGCCGGGTTGGAGGGACCAGGCGGTCACGCCGAGCGCCAGCACGACCAGTCCCAGCGTCTGAACCACGCCCATCCACTGGATGAGGACGAAGGTGAAGAGCAGGCCCCCGGCGAGCGCCCCGAGGGCATCCGCCACATACAGCCGCGTCACCAGGGCCACGGTCGGCCCCTTCCCGGCGGCATCCCGCAGGGCCCGGCACCCCAGCGGAAAGGTCACGCCCAGGGCCAGGCCGCTCGGGGCCGCGATCAGGAAGAGCGACAGGAAGAGCTGGCCCAGGGGGACGAACTCGCTCGCGGACACATCGAGGAAGAGCCGCACCGAGCGCAGGGCCAGGACCTGCAGGATCAGGAGCACCGGGAGCAGGGTGAGCAGGGTCCCCAGACTCCCTTGAGAGGTCTTGACCCAAGGCCGTTCGCGCCTTTCGATGGCGATCAGGGACCCGACCGCCAGCCAGAACAGCCAGCTCCCATAGAAGGCCCCGAGGCTGATCTCGTTGCCGTAGAAGACCACCAGACTCTCCCGGATCAACACCGCCTGGACCACCTGGGAGTAGGCGCCCAGGATCAGGAGGGAGAGAAAGATCCGGTATCGGAGGGGCACTGGAGGTCGGCCCGATCGTGTTGAGGGTCCGAGCAGCGGGGCGCGGAAGCTGGCGCCACCCCTTCACAATAGTAGACGCAGATGGACCGTCCGATCGCCGGCATCCCGCGCCGACGTCCGTTGGCAGCGGGGCAGACGCTTCGGGATCAGACGAGGCGCAACGGGGCCGGGCTTCCGTTGGCCCGGTAATGACGGTAGTCGGCCAACACCAGGGCGTGGTCGAAGGCGAGCGACCCCGGCAGATCGTCGAGGCCGAACACCCCCAGGGCACGGGCGTCGTCCAGCGCCCTGGGCTCGCCCCGGGCCTCCGCCACGTAGACCGCGGTGACGGTGTGGCCTCGGGGATCCCGGGCGGGATCCGAGTAGATGCCGAGGAGGCCGCGCAGGGTTACCTTCAGATCCGTCTCCTCCAGGGCCTCCCGTACCGCGGCCCGCTCCACCCGCTCCCCCAGGTCCACGAAGCCCCCGGGGAGGGCCCAGCCAAGGGGCGGATTACGCCGCTCGATCAGGACGATGGGGCGCCCGGGCCGGTCGATCAGCTCGATGATGGCATCCGCCGCGATCAGGGGTGTCTGGGGTCTGGTCACGGGAAAGACTCCTGGGATCTCGGCGCACCCCTGCCCCATGGGATGGACTCTCGGGCTGACAACCAGGATCCTTGCTGCCCCAGGGTGGGACCCGGTCGTCGAGTCAGGTCAGGGATCCCTCGCGGCCGAAGTCTAGCATGATGGAGCCCCGGGGCCCGGCACTGCCCGTCCCGCAGCCGAAGCGGTATCGCGCTACCCTGGCGGGCGCCGGTGACGCCCGGGACGACTCGACCCGCCCAACCC
>JBAPYD010000076.1:0-3643 GCA_049284555.1 Chromatiaceae bacterium
GTGCAGGGAGCTGGCGCGCGTCCGCGCTACGTGATTTCACCCTCCGAGCAAGCCGCGGCCGAGATGGAAGCACGATCGACGCGCCGCCCCGGGCGCGGCCTTGTGGGGTTGCAATGGCACGCAGCGGACTCCTATCGGGACTATCCGCACAACATGGAGCTGCTGCGACTTCTCGCAGCTCGCAGCAACGTCGTCGTGTTTGGGGCACGCCAGCCGGTAGACCCTGGAATGGACGGCGTCCGTACCGTCTCCAAGCCCTTACGCGAGG
The DNA here is from genome assembly GCA_049284555.1 of Chromatiaceae bacterium. Taxonomy (GTDB): domain Bacteria; phylum Pseudomonadota; class Gammaproteobacteria; order Chromatiales; family Chromatiaceae; genus Thiodictyon. Next base: position 269 of record JBAPYD010000076.1, read on the forward strand.
CTTTTGCGCTCGCCGCGCAGTGCGACGTGCTGGTCGGGCCGGATTCATCGTTTCTGCACCTGGCCGGGGCACTCGCGCTACCAATGGTATTGATCTCAGGTCCGGTTGACGGGGCTCTGAGGGCAAAGCCTTACCCGTCGGTGGTACCCATGGTTCCGAGTCCACATGACTTCCCCTGCGCACCCTGTTGGCGGAACGAGAATATCAACTGCTACCTCAGTCGGAAGCGCGAGAGCGTCTGCCTGCGCTCCATCCGCCCGGACGACATCGCGGCGCGCGTTGACTCACTTCTATTCACTTCCGAATCACCCAAAGGCCTGGCCTGATGCGAACGACTACACGGGCCCGGTTGGCGAGGCTCATACGACGAGTCGGAGCCTCTTCCTCATTCCGCCGAGGCCTACGCACGATCAGCTCTAACTCCAAGACCGCGGCAAGCTCCTGCAAGATCTGCGGCGCTCCAGCGGACGAGATCTTCCGGTTACCGAGCTCGAAATTGACCGGGCAGCCGATTCCCGATGCACCCGACGATTGCCCGTACTACCAGTGTCGGGACTGCCAATTCCTCTTTGCGACCATCCATGACGCGACGGATCACACCAACCTTTACGACGATGCGTATTGGCACGAGCAGGATCCCGACTGGTACGGACGGGTATCCGAGACCCTACGCCTTGTGCTCTTGGCGCGGTCATTCCTCCATCATGACCCCTGGCGCCTGCGCGTCCTCGACTTCGGCTGCGGCATGGGCACCTTCGTCGACGTCGCACGCCGCCAGCTGCAGATGGATGTTTGGGGGACCGACATCATCGAGCCCCGCTTTGGGCGGGACTGGTTCTTGCGCCCAGCCGATCTCGCTTCCGCACAATTCGACCTCGTCGTGGCTTGCGAGGTCATCGAGCACCTCGGGGACCCTCTCGCCGCCTTCGATCAAATAAAACGCAGCCTCGTAGGTGGTGGGGTGGTCGCCTTTCAAACCGCCTACTATGACCCCGCCGACTTCGGACGCGACTGGTGGTACATCGGACCCGCAAACGGTCATGTCTCGCTTTACAGCGCCCGCTCCCTCGACGTGCTCGCAAAGCGACTTGGGGTGAAGCGGCGCATCCTTTGGAACAACTATCCGGGACTCCAGGCATGGCAATTGTGAGGCGCGCGCCTTGACTGCCACGCCCGCGTCGCAAGGCGGAGCACGGGTGGGCACGGATGAGACCATGGTCGCCCCGCGTCCCAATGCTCATTTTCGCCAGTTCGCGGTTCAGTATGTCCTGAGTCAGCTAAAGATTCGCTACCGCCAGGCATGGCTTGGACGCCTGTGGAATTTGCTCGAGCCACTCCTGTATCTAGTCGTACTGTCCGTTGTCTTTTCGATCCTGAATAACAGCAACGTGCGTGATTTCGCGGTGTATCTGTTCGCCGGACTGGTTCCGTGGCGCTACTTAGAGCGCTCCATCATGGGTTGCATCGATTCCATCGCAGACGGCGGATGGCTGCTTCGGCGCATAGCGGCGCCAGCGTATATCCTGCCGCTGACCGCCTGGCTGCTCGCGAGTGCCGATTTCCTATTTGGCCTGATTGCGCTGGCCGTTGTCCTCGTGTTGCTCGCGAACGACTGGACCATCCACCTATTGAGTCTTATCCCCGCGATATTCTTACTTGGCATGCTCGGGCTCGGCGTCGGCACCATTTTTGCGGTTCTCAACGTGTTTGCACGCGACATCAAGCCTCTTGTGCAAATGACACTCATGCTGCTGTTCTTTTCGTCGCCGGTGCTGATAAAAAGGACTACAATTCCGGTCGACAGTCACCTCGCACAGCTTTTTGACTGGCATCCCCTTACACCAGTCGTTGGTCTTTTCCAAAGCGCGATCTATATGCACGCATGGCCCGCGACGCGTGACTGGATTCTAGTCACGAGCTTCGCGTCGGCATCTCTCCTATTGGGATGGCTCCTGCTCTCGAAACTGCGACATCGCTTCTACTACTACCTGTGACTCCAGCACTCATCCACTTACAAAACGTCGATGTCAGATTTAACCGCCGCAGGATGGGGTCAAAACGTCTCTGGGACCACTTGGTATCGAGAGTCGGACCCGGCGAGGCCCAGAGCGTGTTCGCGTTGCGCGATGTCTCTCTCAACGTAGCCCCTGGTGAGCGGCTGGGAATCATTGGCCGCAACGGATCGGGTAAATCCACGCTGCTTCGCGTGATCGCCGGTGTCATCGTCCCCGAGCGCGGCACCGTGGCCGTTTCCAAAGGACGTACCGTTGCTCCGCTGATCGAGCTTGGTATTGGCTTTCATCCCGAGTTGAGCGGACGAGAAAATTGCTATCTTGGCGGGAGCCTGCTCGGCGTCACGCACAAAGAAATGGATAAGCAGATAGAGGAGATCATTGCCTTCTCTGAATTGCGGGACTTCATTGATGAGCCCGTCAAGAGCTATTCGTCTGGTATGTATGCGCGCCTTGCGTTCGCGCTCGCAACGTGCAAGCATCCCGACATTCTGATATTGGATGAATTGCTTTCGGTCGGCGACCAATTCTTCGTCAAGAAGAGCCTCGCCCGGATGCACCGGCTGATGGGTGAGGGGACGACGGTCGTTATCGTCTCCCACAACCTTGACCTGCTCGTCACCCAGTGCAGTCGCCTGATTTGGCTCGAACGGGGCGTGGTGCAGGCCGACGGGCCGAGTGCCGAGGTGGCCGCGGCATATCGACAGAGCGGTGTGACTGGCCCCACGATGGACTACACGCATCGGCTCCACGCGAATGGCTGAGCCAACCCGCCAAGGTAACCGCAATGTCGTGGTCCACGACCACTTCTCGTTTTTCGGCGGCGGCGAGCGCGTTGCGCTGGCGCTCCAGGCGGCTCTTCATGCCGACCTTCTGACGGGTTTTGTATACGGCGCCGAGACAAGATCTCTGCTTACTGACCACCTCGCGAGCATACGCCCGACGGGCATGCGGCTTCCTCTTCCGCTGCTGAGGTCATGCTACCTTGCGCGGCGCTTCCAGAGCCTGGACCTTCGGCAATATCGTATTGGCGTTTTCGCGGGGAGCACGGCCCCGCATGCTTTGCTTGGGCATCCCCCTGCACTCAGCGCGATTTATTGCCATACGCCGCCGCGCTACCTTTACGATCAGAAAGACCACTTTCACAAACGCATACCGTATGTATTGCGACCGCTAGCCACTGTTCTGTTACGGCGCCTGGAGCGCGGTTATCGGCAGGCTTTGCGGCGGGCCGACATCGTTTTCTCCAATTCACGTACCATACAGGGCCGATTGCGCAATTACGTCGGCGTGGACTCGCAAATTATCTTTCCTCCGGTTCGGACCGACGCACTGCGGTGGATCGGTCCTGGCGACTACTATC
>JBAPYD010000077.1:0-4824 GCA_049284555.1 Chromatiaceae bacterium
GGCCAGGGCAACGCTGGACTCGGCCAACCAGTCGCCGAAGGCATCCGGCAGCGGCGTCCTCGGGTCCGTCAGGTGCCTGAAGCGGATGGGCGCTCGATGAAACTCGAGCGCGAGCAGCAGAAGCGCCGGCCCCATGCCCTGCGCCGCAACCCTTAGACTCGCTCGGGAAGGGATCGACGCTGCCGGTCCCTATCGCCATGGCCATAGTGATACTCGTAGTCGGAGCCATATCCATAGCCGTAGCCATAGCCATAGCCATAGCTGTGACCGCGACGACCGAGTCGGTTCGTAACCGCGCCCAGTATGTTGGCGTTGGCGGCCCGCAGCCGCTTGACCGCCGCCTCCAGCGCGCCGTAGCGGGTACGACCCGCATCCACGACAAAAAGGGTCGCCTTAGCCAGGTTGGAGAGCACCAGCGCATCGGCAAGCCCGATGACGGGGGGACCGTCGATGACCACGTAGTCGAAACGCTCCGACGCGAAACTCAGGAAGTCGAGCATCTTGGCGCTCGATAGGAGCTCGACCGGGTTGGGAGGCAGGGGCCCACTGGTGATCGCAAACAGGCGCAGAACCTGGGTGGGCTGGGCAATCTCGGCGGGCTGCAGATCCCCTGCTAGGTAATTGGTCAGCCCCAGAGAATTGGGGATGCTCAGGGCATGGTGCAGCGAAGGGGAGCGCAGGTCCGCGTCGATCAGCAGTACCTTGCTCCCGGCCTGGGCGAAGGTGATGGCGATGTTGGTCGCCGCCGTGGACTTACCCTCGCCGGGGCCGGCGCTGGTGAGATGCATGACCTTGGGGGCACCCTCCGTCGTCGAGAAGACCAGCGAGGTCCGCAGCGACCGCACCGCCTCAGCCAGGGGACTCTTTGGATCCCTGGCGGCAAGCAGCGGGATGTCCTCCTGCGAGATCCGCTCTCGCCGTGTCGAGACCGCGGGAATGCCCCCCAGGACGGGGGCCTGGATCCGCGCCTCCACTTCGTCCCCGGACTTCACCGTGTCGTCCATGTGCTCGAAGAGGAATGCCAGCAAGATACCGGCAATCAGACCGATCGCGAGGGCAGTGGTCAGATTCTTCCGAAGGCTCGGCTTGTAGGGCGCCGCCGGCACCTTGGCCCGGTCGACGATCGAGATGTTGTTGGTGCTGATACCGGCGACGACCCCCACCTCTTTCATGCGCTGCAAGAGTCCGTCGTACAGCTCCCTGTTCGTGTCCACCTCTCGTTTGAGGGTCTGGTAGTCCTTACTGCGATCCTGGAGGGCCAATATCTCGCTCTTGATCTCCCGCACCCTGGCCTGCAGGGCCGTCTGCTCCTTCACCTTGGCGTCGTAAGCCGACTCGGTGGCATCGCGTATGGAGCCGATCTCTTTGGCAATCTGTTGATCGATCTCTTCGATCTGGCCCCGAAGCTGCGTCATCTTCGGGTAGCCGGGCTTGTAGACTTTCAGCTCTTCCTGGTAGCGCAGCTCCAGCTCACCCTTGCGCTTCTTGAGCTCCTGTATCACCGGACTGTCCAGCACCTTCGCCATGGACGGCCCCGTCCCCTCTTTTGCGGCGGCGAACTCCGCCTCGGCCTGGATACGCTGGGCCTCCGCGTTCACCAAGGCCGAGCTCATGACGTTTAGGGTCTGCAATGCACCGCCGAGCTTGTCGTCCAGGTTGACGATCTCCCGCTCCTTCGCGTACTCGATGAGACGCTGCTCCGAATCCTCGAGGTTGGCACGGACCTGCTGGATGCGCTCCTCCAGGAAGCGCTTTGCGTAGCTCCGCGCATCGTAACGGCGCTCCAAGGACATACTGATGAAGTTCTCGGCCACGGCGTTCGCAATCGCCGCCGCCTCTCGCGGGTTGGGGCTGTCGTAGTGGATGTGCACGAGCCGGGAATCGCGCACGGGGGCGATCGTGAGGCCGGCCAACAAGGCATCTTCCAGATTGGGCTTCGGCGCTGTCTCCTCGTCGGCTTCGCTGTCCTTGGAGCCCGCACTGGCGCTTTGGAGCCACGCCTTGAGCTTGGTCTTCAGCTCCGCCAGGAACGACGGCGCCGACTCCGACGGGGGCTTCCGAGCCGCCTCCAGGCCCAACTGGTCGATGACCCGCCGGGCGAGGCTTTGGCTCCTGAGCAGCTCGTACTGGGTCTGGTAGAAATCCCAGTCCCGAACGGGCTCACCGAGGGATACGTTCTGTTGAAACTCGAGGAACTGATCGGTCTGGGTCTCGATCTGCAGCAGGAGCTTGCTGCGATAGATGGGGGTTGCGTTGTAGGTGACGATCAGGGCCACGAGGAACGCGACGGAGACCGCCGCGACCAGGGTCCATTTGCGCCTCAGCAGAATGGCCCAGTAGCGCCGCAGGTCGAGGCGATCCTCATCATGTAGCTCGGGAGACGACTCGGCCATGAGGCCGACCAGCCTCCTCAGCTCGCGCCGCTCGGCCGCAAGCTCCAGGGCTCGACGGCGTGTCCCGCGGTCCTCCGAGTCCAAGGCAATCGACATGTCGCGCTCGGGTTTCACAGGTAGAGCTCAGTTGGATGCGGCTCTGCGCCTCAGTAGATCGGCGCTCGGATCACCCAGCCCTGGAGGATCTTGCCAAGGCCCCTTGCAAACACGGCCGTACCCGACTTGGGTACCACGATACGATCGTCGGCGACGACAACCGGATCGACAAGCTTTCCCTCTTCGATCGCCTCCACATCGACGACATAGGCATTGACACCGCCCTTTGGTTGCCTGCGGAACACGACGACCTCGTCCTTGTTCGCCACCTCGTCAAACCCCCCGGCGAGTGCAATGGCCTCCAGCAGGGTGGTCCTGCCCGCTACCGGGAAAACGCCCGGTTTGTTGACATTGCCCGTGACAGCGACCTTCTGACTCGCGTACTCCGACACGAAGATGTCCACCTGGGGATTCTGCAGATGATCCTGGCCGAGCTTGTTGGCAATCAGTTGCTCGGCCTCATCGGGCGTAAGCCCGCCCACTTTGACGGGACCGATCAATGACATGACGACGAACCCCTCCTCGTTGACGCGCTCCTCGCTCGACAGCTCGGGCACCTGGAACACCTCTATCTTCAACAGGTCATGCGCGCCGATGCGATAGGTCCGCTCGGCACCGGGGTCTGGCGGAACACCGATGACGGCCGGCACCAGCTGGCCCTTGAGTTCCGGGGAAGCCTCCCCCGACGCCGCTGCCGGGGAATCCGAAGGGACCTGGGGGGCCGCGGAGGTGCGGACGCTGGGGCTGGAACATCCCTGGACCCAGATCATGATTGATACCGCGAAGAGGAGCTTGAACAGGTTACGCATCGGTCCCCGGTGACTTGGCAGGTTGCTTGCGGTGGCGACTGACGCCCATCCGCAGAATGGATGGGCCTGACACCGTAGATCTCGTATTCTACCCCTCCGGATCGAGAATCTGCAGCCAAGCCCCGGGACCGCTCATCCCGACTGAGACACCTTACGGCGATTGAGAGAGTGCGTAGAAGTCGTCGCGAGCAGCCCCGGGCACGAGGCGCCGCGCAATCAGCGACAAGGCGAATCAGTCACGATACGAGGAGCCAACGTGCAAGCGATGTCGCGATCGGGACGCGCCGCAGGTTTGCTCACAACCTCCGACCCCCAGGAACGGCCCGTGTCCCCCCCTTCACCCGCGTCTTCCCACGACTCATTCCCGACTCGCCAAACAGCCCTGCAGTGGCTGCTGGGGACGATACTCCTATTCGCCCCCCTGTTCCGGTCCGGACGGCCGGCCCTCGTGGTGCTGGGCCTGGAGATCCTCGCGATCACGGTGTTGGTGCTGGCGCTGTGGCGACCGCGGAAAGGACTGCTGAACCGCTGGGAGGGCCTGGCAGTCGGCATGTTGCTGGGCATTCCACTGGTCTATCTGATCCCGGTCCCCTGGGACCTCGCGGCCTGGCTCCCGGGGCGCGAGCCCTATCTCGCCGCCCAGTCCCTCGTTGGGGTCCAGGACATCGGCGCTGTCCGGCGCCTCTCCCTCTACCCCCTGGAGACCGAGTCGGCCCTGCTGTTCCTGCTGGTCCCGGTGGGGATCTTCCTCGGGGTCCGCGCGCTGGACTCGCGACGCGTGACCACACTCGTGCTCCTGCTCCTCGGGATAGGCGCCGCCCAGGCGCTTCTGGGTCTACTCCAATACGGCGCCGCCGAGGGCAGCCCCGCCTTCCTCGGGCTGACGATTCCGGATGTCGCGCGGGCCCAAGGCACCTACACGAATCCGGACCACCTGTCCGGCCTGTTGGAGATGCTGCTCCCCATCGCCCTGGCCCTGCTCTTCTACTCGGTCGGCAGAGGCGACCACGACCAGCGACTGGCCTTACGGGAGCGAGTCGCGTTCCTCGGCTCCCTGCGGGGCCACACCGCCATCCTCTACGGGGCCATCGCCCTGCTGATCCTGGTGGGCCTGATCTTCACCCGCTCCCGCGCCGGCATCGCCCTGGGCATGCTCGCCATCCTCTTCTCGACCCTGCTGTTCGCCCGGCGAATCGGCGGAGACAACGTCTTCGGGTCCACCGGGACGCTGATCGCCCTCGCCCTGGGCAGCGGGATCGCCATCGGGCTGGTGCCGGTCCTCGATCGGTTCTCGGTAGAGGAAGCGGTGAGCGATGCCCGCTGGTCCATCTATTCGGCGACCCTGGAGGGGATCGGCAGCTTCCTGCCCGTCGGGAGCGGCCCCGGCAGCTATCCGGACATCTTCCCCGCCTTTCAGCCCCTGGAGCTGGGTCGCTGGTTCATCAACCATGCCCACAACGACTACCTGGAGTGGCTTTTCGAGGGAGGCATCCTTGCTGCCGGCCTGATTTTTCTGCTTCTGGTGC
>JBAPYD010000078.1:0-6922 GCA_049284555.1 Chromatiaceae bacterium
GCCCGGAACGGCCGCTACCTGCTCTCGGGGGGGCCGGGCGGCGGCACCGGGGCCGAGCTCCCCCCGGAGGACCCACTGATCGTCCACCCCTATCTTGTCGCCTCCGAGCTCGACGCCCGGGGGCGCAACGCCCGCATCCATCTGGCCCTCCCCGTGAGCGAGGCAGCCCTGCGCCAGACCCTGGACGCACGCATCCGCACCGCCGATAGCGTCACCTGGGATCAGGACCTGGAGTCCGTCACCGCCCGCCGCGAGACCCGCCTCGGGGCCCTGGTGTTGGAAGCACGGGCCGACGCCCTGACGGATCCCGAGCGCACCCTGGAGCTGCTGCTGGAGCAGGTAAAGCGCCAACCGGAGCGGGCCTTGACCTGGGACGCGTCCGCCCGCCAGCTCCAGGCCCGGGTCGCGCTGGTACGTGCGGAGGACCCCGGGGGTAGCTGGCCGGACCTCTCCGACGAGGCCCTGCGCCTCGGCCTCCGGGATTGGCTGGGGCCCTGGCTCCAGGGCAAGCGCGCCCTCTCGGAGGTGCGGGCTCTGAGCCTGAGCCAGATCCTCAGCGGCCTGTTGGACTGGGGCCAGCGAAGCCGGCTGGACGCTTGGGCCCCCCAGACCCTGACCACCCCGGCGGGGCGGCAGCGCCGCCTAGACTACTGCGCCGGACCCGTGCCCGTGCTCCCGGTGCCGGTGCAGGAGCTCTTCGGCAGCCACGAGACGCCGACCATCTGCCAGGGACGGGTACCCGTCAGCCTCCACCTGCTCTCTCCCGCTGGCCGGCCGGTCCAGATCACCCGGGATCTCGCCGGCTTCTGGAGCCGCGGCTATCCGGAGGTACGCAAGGAGCTTCGGGGGCGCTATCCCAAGCACGCCTGGCCCGAGGACCCCCTGAGCGCCGCACCCGTGGCCCGGCCCGGTCGGCCGCGGCGCTGAGCACTCAGCCCCGCGCGAGGCCCGCACGGATCGCGTACTTGACCAGGCCCGCCAGGGTGTCGATGCCGAGCTTGTGGCACAGACGCGTGCGGTAGGTCTCGACGGTCTTGGGGCTGATCTCCAGCCGTTCCGCAATCTCCTTGGTGCGGCACCCCTCGGCCAGGAGGGCCAGCACGTCCCGCTCCCGCCTCGAGAGTGGGGGCCTACCCGCCTCGGCCACCCCCGGTTTGGTCGCGGGAGACGACTCCACGAGGTCGGGGCTGATGTAGGTCTCGCCCCGTAGCGCGGCGTCGATGGCGGCCAACAGGTCCGCGCCCGCCCTGTTCTTCAACACGTAGGCCAAGGCCCCCGCCTCGAACATGCCGCGCTGATAGATCGCGTCGCCGAACATGGACATGGCGACGATCCGTGTGTCCGGGGACGCCGTGCGGACGGCCTTCGCCACTTCGATGCCGGATAGGTTGGGCAGGGACACGTCGAGCACCGCCACATCCGGCTGAAGCCGGGCGGCCATCGCGATGGCCTCGGGCCCGTCCGACGCCTCCGCGACCACGGTCCAGTCCGTACGCTCGCGCAAGAGGGCCGCCAAGCCCTCGCGCACCAGGGTGTGATCGTCACAGAGCAGCAGGGTGGCGGACATGGCTGTGGAGGCCGGGCGGCACTGCGGAGGAGACTCGATGCTAGCGGGTTTCGGTTCCGATCGGAATCCAAAGGCGCACCCGGGCCCCCGGTTTGAGATCCTCCAGGGTCAGCCCACCGTCCACGAGCGCGAGTCGCTCACAGACGCCGCGCAAGCCGTAGCCTCCCTCTGTACACGGATCCCCCGGGCTCGCGCTTGCACTGAAGCCGACGCCATCATCCTCCACGAGGAGATCCAGGCGGCCATCTCGTTGCGTCAGCTCCATCTTGCCACCCCTCGCCCGGGCGTGCTTGACCACGTTCATCACCAACTCCCGCGCGCATTGGAAGAGGAGCACTTTACGGGGACGGTCCAATCCCGGGAGGCTCCCATCCTGACGATAGGTCAGGGCCAGGCCCCAGCGCCGCTGGGTGCTTTCCGCCAACCAGGAGAGCGCCGCGGAGAGCCCGGCGGTTTCCAGGACCGGGGGGCTGAGGTCAAATTGCAGGCTGCGCAGGGCGCGGATGGCCTCGGACAGCAGCTCGATGCCCAGCTGGAGCCGATGCGAGGACTCCTCGCACTTCTTCCGGGTGGCGACCTCGATGTGGATCTGGGCGAGCGCGAGCTGCTGCAGGGGTCCATCGTGCAGCTCCGCGGCGAGGCGCGCCTTCTCCTTGTCCTCAAGCATCGCGAGGTCCATGGCCAAGTCGCGCAGCTTGGCGTTGGCCTGGTCCAGGGCGCCGGCTTGTCGGGCAAGCTCCGACTTACGTTCCGCCAGGCCCTGCAGCACGGCGTTGAAGCCCTGAACCAGCATGGAGATCTCCTCCCCCGCCCCCGGGTCCGGCAGCCGCACCGAGAAGTCCCGCTCGGCTGAGATGGCCCGACTCCGCCGGGCCAGCGCGAGGATGGGCCCACCGATACGCCGCTGCAAGCCAAGAGCCAAGGCCCAGGCGATGCCGAGGGTGACCAACGCCGCCAGGGCTCCAATGCCGAGGTAGCTCAGAAACTGCTGCCGAAGCTCGTCGAGACGGCCCCGCAGGATCAGCCGGCCGATCGGGCGCCCGTCGTACAGGATCGCGTGGGAGACCTCCACGTCGGCGGCCAGCCAGCCGTTGAGCGGCCCGCGATCCGCGGATGGGCCCTCACCCGGGGCCCGCGCCCAGCGCGCAAAGGTCCCGCCATCCGTATCGAACAGCACGGCAGATCGGATCTGGTACTCCCCGCGCAAGCTGGACAGGTGGCGCGTGGCGGTCTCCGGACTGTCGAAGACCAGGGACGAGACGCAGTTCTCGCCGACCACCGCCGCCAGCACCTCCAGGTCACGGATGATCTGGCCGCGGAAGAGCCTGAGGTCCATGACCGCCGAGAGAATGGTGCTCAGGCCCAGGGTCACGAGGCTCATCAAGAGGAAGGCCGCGAGCAGCCTTGCCCGAATGGAGACCCTTCGGTTTTCCCCGACGCGGGTCATTGAACGATCTCCGCCACGTCGTAGAGCTGCGCCGAGACCCTGAGACCCCGCCCCTTCAGGGCCGACGGATTGATCTCGAAGCGCAACCGCCCGCCCTTGCCAAGAATGTCGGGCCGCAGGACGAAACCGATGGCCGCGCCCCGCCGGGCGAGCCCCGGCGCATCACCCACCAGGAGGATCGGTTTGCCGGCGGAGCGCTCAACCAGCTCATCGAGCCGCCCGACCGCCCCTTCACCCATGACCAGCATCCGGCACCCCTCCAGGGGCGCCGAGGGCCCGAGTGGGCGAACCAAGAAACGTCGGCCATCGACGGTCTTATCCGAACGCTCGAGGGCACGCGCGGCCTCGGCCAGGTCCGGGGCGCCGACCACGCAAATGTCGAAATGGGTGCCTGCAGGCGCTCTGGGCCACTCGATGAAGTGGGTAAAGTTGTAGAGATAGGCGACCTTGAGATCGTTGATGAGGGCCGCGTCGTCCGCCGACGCGGCGCCACCCCGGGACGCGAGCCCCAATCCAGCCACGGCCACGAGTCCGACGAGGAGCCATGGTCTCCAGGACCCACGCGGCCTAAGCGCGCAACGCGATCGCACGGGCACCTAGAAGGAGCTGCCGAGGGTCAGAGCGACCGCACGTCCCGGTCCGATCAGGCCCAGGTCCAGATCGGTCAGCTCGTTGGCGGGGTAGCGGTTCTCCCGATCGAGCAGGTTGGCCACGTGCAGACTGGCATAGGGACCACTTCCAGGTGGGTCCCACCGCAGATTGAGTCCAAGGTCCCAGGAGGCCGGGACCCGCTCGCCGATGCGCTCCACGACGCCGGGGCGCACACCGGGCAGGAAGTTCCAGTCCGCCTCCATGCCGTCCACGTAGTTGGCATGGGCCGAAAAGGTCATGGGACCCAGGCTCCAATCCGCCTTGAGCTTGGCCAATAGGGACGGGGAATAGCCGGGGTCGATCCCGCTTCCGCGGTCCTCGGTGCGCTGCCCGGTGAGACTGGCGGAGAGATTCAGGTCCGGCAGGGGACGGGCCTCCAGGATCAGCTCCGCGCCCCAGGTCAGCCACTGGCCCGAGTCGTCGCTGAAGGAGCCGTAGAGACCGGTGCGCGGATCCAGGACCTGGATGCTGCGGGCGATGTTGTCGATCCGGTTCTGGAAGAGGCTCGCGCTCAGCATCCAGCGCGGGCGCGTCAAGGTGGTGTTGAGCTCGAAGGTCTGGATCTGCTCGGGCTCGGCGAGAGACGCCTCGGCGGTGTCCTGGGAGGCGGTGCCCCAGATCAGCTTCACCACCTGATCCGCGCTCGGACTCCAGAGGGCCGCGACGCGCCCGTTGATCTCGATCTCGCTCTCGGGCTGAACGACCGTTCGCACGGCCTCTCCCCGGAGCCAATCGAGCCGCTCGATCACGTAGGACGAGGGCAGCCGCGTGAGGCGCGCGCCCCCCACCAGCCGCAGACGCTCCCACACCTGCCAGCCGACCTCGGCGAACAGGTCGTGGGTGGTATAGGGCTCCAGTGAATCCTCGGTGTCCACCAGGGGTAGGATGTCTGGGCGATTGCGCACCTGGTCGATGTGGAGCAGCCGGTAGCCGAACAGGGCATCGAGCGCCTGGCGGGGCTTCCAGTGCAGATCCAGCTCCAGCTCGGAGCGGCGCGAGGACTGGTCCTGGCTGCCCACCAGGTCGGGGAATAGGAAATCGGCGCGGTAGACATCGTACCGCTCCTCGCTGTAGGTGCCGGTGACGCGCAGTCCCAGGCGGTCGCTGAAGCGGTGGTCCCAGCCCAGGGACGCGTGCAGGGTATCCAGGCGGATGCGGGTGCCGTCGTCGAAGGCCGGCGTCAGGGCGTAGATGCCGTAGTCGCGGCGCGTCCAGCGCAGGTCGGCGCTGACACTGCGCCAGGCGCCCGAGAGCTCCAGGCTCGCCTCCTCCTGGCCCATGTCGCCGTCCATGTCGTCGTGCATGGCGGGGTCGAGCGCCGCGAGCTGGTCGGGGCTCATCATGTGGGCGTAGGCCCCGGCGAGACCGTCGTCCCGTCTCGCCCCCGCGTTGAGCACGACGAAACCGTCCCGGCCCGAATCGCCCAACCGCGCGAACAGGGCGCCCGTGCCGCGGGTTCCGAGGCTCGCGGAAACCCGGGATCCATTGGCGGCGACGTCGTTGGTGACGACGTTCACCACCCCGAGGAAGGCGTTGTTGCCGTAGATCACCGACATGGGACCGCGGATGATCTCGATGCGGTCGATGGCCTCGACGGGGATGCTGAGCCGCGCGATCTCTGGGACCGTGAGCGTCTTCTGCTGAGAGGGGTGCTGGGCGACCCCATTGACCAGGAACTGCACCCCGCCCCCCACGGCGCCACGGGTGCCGATGAAGCGCTCCTCGATGTTGTCCAGGATGAAGAACCCCGGTGCGTTGCGAAGCACCTCCTCGAAGGTCAGCCAGCCGTAACGCTCGATCTCCTCGCGGGTGACGATGGTCACACTGGCCGGGATGTCGCGGATCTCCTCCTCGCGCTTGCCCGCGGAGCGGATCTCCACCTGCAGCAGGTCCTCGAAGGGCAGGTCGAGCAGGTCACCGCCGACCGCTGGCGCCGTTGAGATCGTCGCCGCGGCGGCGAGGCAGCCGATGCGGATCCAGAAACACCCCCTCGAGGCCCGCACCGGGGTGTCAGCCGGGGACGGACGAACAACCATGACAGCCGAAAATCACTTCCGAACAGGCCGCGGTGCGGCCGAGAGCACATTCATGCCCTATACCATACTTCCAAAAGGGATTCATGCGGCAGGTCCATCGGGCTCGCGCACGCACGCCCAACGTTCTTGAAGCCGGGCCGGCACAGCCCATCCGGGTCAAGTCAGGAGCTTCCTGACGGAGATCTCCCGATCCCCCTCGGGGCCGCGGGTTGTTATGGTTGCGACCACTGGGCTACCAGGGGGGCCGCAGTCGTTATTCCGGCGGTTGGCAGCTGAGAAATCCTCACGCGTCGGCACCAGCGCGCACTTCCCCTTTGTCCCCTCAACCCATCGACCCGCTTGCGGTGGGCTCCCCGTCGATGTGGAGCACCACTCGGGGGGTTGCTGAACCCGAAACTTGTCCAGAAACCGAGAGGCCATGTCCCTATGAACCCTTCCGTCAAGCTCGCACTGATCGCCGCGGCGGTGACCCTTCTGGCTGGATGTGTGGAGAGCACGGGCGACACACGACCCTCGAGCGCGGCGGCGTCGGGGACGCCGAGCCTCGCCGAGCAGGGCTGCCTGCGCGACGTCACCCGCACGACCAACAACCCGGATGTCGTGATGCTGTCGTCCAGCTACTCGGAGGCGGGCACCGAGGTCATCGTCGGCGTCGGTCCGGATCGGGCCCGCTGGCGCTGCATCGGATACAAGGACGGTACGACCTCCAGCATCATGTCGCTGACCGACGAAGGCGCCCTCTGACGCCGGCGCGGCGTGCTCCCACAGCCCGGCGTGGGAGCACGTCAAGCGAGACAGCGACGCCACACGATGACCCTGCTGAGGTACGCCACCGGCGCTCTGCTGATCTCCTACCTGGTCTTCGGCGCGTTTGCCCTCGCTGTAGCCATCATCGACCCGGGGGATGATCCGCTCTCGGCGGTCTTCCTCGTCATTGCGGCGATGCCCTGGACCCTGCCGATCGGCTGGCTGCTCGACCGGCTCGCGGAGCCGCCGACGTGGTTGTCCTACGCGCTGACACTCGCCGGCATCCTGGCCAACGCCCTGCTCCTCTATGGCTTGGTGCGCCTGACCCGGCACCGGCTAGGCTGAGACGGCTGCAGCCCCCTGTGCCTCGGGGCAATGACGGGGGCAGGAACAAGCCGGCTGGCTACAAACTCAGGGTGACGATCAAGCCGATCGACGGAGCCCAGAGGCCCGAGCGGGCGCGTGTCATGCTGA
>JBAPYD010000079.1:0-2133 GCA_049284555.1 Chromatiaceae bacterium
CGGCGACACCGACCCGGACTGGATCGCCATGGACCTCTTCTCCCAGGCCGAGCACGACGAGGACGCCCAGTCCATCCTGGTGAGCTGGGACGAGGCCTTCCTCGATCGGGTCGCGGCCAGCATCGACCGGCTCCTGCCCACCATGGAGCGGCGCGAGATCATCGCCACGGCGCTGCGCGAGCGGGGTGCCCTGATCCAGGCCCGGGACCAGGACGAGGCCATCGCCATCGCCAACCACGTGGCCCCGGAGCACCTGGAGCTCTCGGTGGCGAATCCCCAGGCGATCGTCGGCCGGATCCGCCACGCCGGGGCCATCTTCATGGGCCGCTACACCGCCGAGGCCCTGGGCGACTACTGCGCCGGGCCCAACCACGTGCTGCCCACCTCGCGCACGGCGCGCTTCTCCTCGCCGCTGGGGGTCTACGACTTCCAGAAGCGCTCGAGCCTGATCATGGTCTCCCCGGACGGCTCCTTCGAGCTGGGGAAGGTCGCCTCCGTCCTGGCCCGCGGCGAGGGGCTCACGGCCCACGCCCGCTCGGCCGAGTACAGGGTCGAGGAGAGGGCCGAGGGCCCTTCGACCGAATAACCGGACCGGATATGTCTCTGTCCCCCGACCAGCTGATCCGCCCGGAGATCCGAGCCCTGCGGGCCTACCAGGTCCCGGACGCCACGGGTCTCATCAAGCTCGACGCCATGGAGAACCCCTACGGCTGGCCGGATGCGCTCAAGTCCGAATGGCTGGAGGTGCTGCGGGGGGCCGAGCTCAACCGCTACCCGGACCCCCAGGGGCGGCAGGTTCAGGAGGCCCTGCGGGAGGCCATGGGGATCCCGGACGGGATGGGGCTCCTGCTCGGCAACGGCTCCGACGAGCTGATCCAGATGCTCGCCCTGACCCTGGCCCACCCGGGGCGCAAGGTCCTCTCGGTGGACCCGGGCTTCGTCATGTACCGGATGATCGCACTGTTCGCCGGGATGGAGTACCTGGGGGTGCCACTGCGGGCCGGCGACTTCGGCCTGGACCTGCCGGCGATCCTGGAGGCCCTGGAGCGGGAATGCCCGGCGCTGACCTTCATCGCCTACCCTAACAACCCCACCGGCAACCTCTTCGATGCCGAGGCCATCGCGGAGATCGTCGCCGCGGCGCCGGGCCTGGTCATCGTGGACGAGGCCTACGCCCCCTTCACGGACCAGAGCTTCCTCGCGCGCCTGGGCGAGTGGCCGAACCTGCTGGTCCTGCGCACTCTCTCCAAGATGGGCCTGGCGGGCCTGAGGCTCGGCTACCTGGCGGGGCCCGAGGACTGGCTCACCGAGATCGACAAGACCCGACTTCCTTACAACATCAACTGCCTGACCCAGGCCTCCGCCGCCTTCGCCCTGCGTCACAAGGCCGTGCTCGACGAGCAGGCGGACGCCATCCGCGCGGAGCGGACCCGGCTCTTCGATGCCCTCGCGGCGATCCCCGGGATCCGGCCCTACCCCAGCCAGGCCAACTTCATCCTGATCCGCCTCCCGGCGGGCAGGGCCGACGCGTGCTTCGCCGGACTCAAGGCGCGGGGCGTCCTGGTCAAGAACCTCAACGGCGCCCATCCCCTGCTAGCCGACTGTCTGCGGGTGACAATTGGTTCTCCCGAGGAGAACAGGTCCCTCCTCTTGGCGCTAGCGTCAGTGTTGTAACCTCGGACTGCACCCGTGTTGCGTCGGTGACAGCTAGACCTGATTGGGTTGCCCGCACCTGGCCCGTGGGCGACGGCTAAGGACGCAGTGCGGTCGCTGGCCGTGGAGGAGGAAATCCGACCGTGAGTCCAGAAAGCGGACGCTGCCCGAGTGGTGTCCCTTCTGGTGCCTTCGCCCTCCAACCCTGGGACTTCTGCGCGTCGGCGATAGGCTGTTCCCGACCCATTGCTGCCGGTCTCGCCACCCACCGCGACCGACCGGTCAGGTCCACAAGCCGACGTCGAAGTCGCGCGAATGCAGCCACCTGGCTAGCGCCTGCGCGGGTCTCCGCGGGATCCTGGCGGCAGTCCGGTCTCGGAGGCAAAGCCGCCACTCCTGACGGTTGAGGGAAACCGTCGCTGTTGCTTACCGGCGTGGTCGCGCTGGAAGCAAACGAATGGGCGTCAAGTTTTTCAGCTC
>JBAPYD010000080.1:0-16290 GCA_049284555.1 Chromatiaceae bacterium
CCGCAGGTGTCCGCGATACGCCTCCTCCACCGCCGGCTCAGGGTGGGCTGGCCCGGCTCCCCCCGGTGGATCTGCGCGTGGCGGATCTGCGTTGGGGGGACGAGGGCCTGGGGCGCCTCAGCCTGGATCTGCGGCCGGAGCCCGGCGGCCTGGGCATTCGGCGGGTCGATTTCCAGGGTCCCGGTGAGACCCGCGCCCAGGGCGAGGCCGCCTGGGTGGACGGGCCCGCGGGTGGTCGCGCGAGGCTCAACCTGGATCTCAGTTCCGCTGACGCGGGTCTCCTGATGCAGGCCCTGGAGTACAGGAGCGTCCTGAGCGAGGCTCCGCTGGAGTCGCGTGTCCAGCTGGAGTGGCCCGGCGGTCTGGAGTCCTTCGCCCTTGCCCGTTCCACGGGGACTATCGATCTGACGGTGGGGGCCGGGCGCCTGCTCGAGGTGGAGCCCGGGGTGGGACGGGTGCTCGGCATCCTCAACCTGGGCGCCCTGAGCCGTCGCCTGGCCCTGGATTTCACCGACCTCTACCAGCAGGGCTTTTCCTTCGAGCAGATCGTCGGCGACATCCGGCTCGGGGGTGGCCGCGCCGAGCTGCGCCGCTTCGACATCGAGGGGCCCGCGAGTGCCATCCGGGTCAGCGGATTCACGGATCTGCGCTCCCGCACCTTCGATCAGACAGTGACCGTGGAGCCGAGGATCGGATCGAGTGTCGCCCTGGCCAGCGCCCTGGCGGGTGGGCCGGTGGTGGGTGCGGCGGTGTATCTGGCGGACAAGGTGACGGGTGGAACCATCGACAAGCTGGGCGCCTATCGGTACCGCGTTACCGGGCCCTGGGCGGAGCCGGAGCTCACTCGGCTGGGCTGGGACCCCTTCGCAACGTCCGCGGAGTCCGGTTCACCGGGAGTCGAGACCGAGGCCCCGGGCTCCGGATCGCTGGTGCCGCCGCGAGCCCAACCGGGGCAGAACCATTTTCTGGACTGAGCGCCGCTCATCGATCACGGCGGCTCGCCGTTTTGTGCCGACGTGGGGCGCGATGTTATCGTTCCGTTTCAGGGCCTCGCGACGGCGCTGAGCCGCCCGGGCAGGCACGCGGCGGTGCATCCAATGAGCGATAAGCTGAAGGTGGGCGCGGTCCAGATGGCGACCGGCCCCAACGTGAGCGCGAATCTCTTCGAGGCGGAGCGTCTGGTCAAGGAGGCGGCGGAGGGAGGGGCCGACCTCGTGGTCTTGCCGGAGAACTTCGCCTTCATGGGGAAGCGGGCCGGGGACCAGCTCCCGCTGCGGGAGGAGGATGGCAACGGGCCGCTGCAGGGCTTCCTCTCCCGGGTGGCCCGGCAGCACAACGTCTGGCTGGTGGGGGGCACCATCCCCTTGGTCTCCGCGGACGGCGGGCGGGTGCGTGCCTCGTCCCTCGTGTTCGACGCTAGCGGGCAGCAGGTCGCCCGCTACGACAAGATGCACCTCTTCGACGTCTGCCTGCCCGGGGTGGACGAGTGCTATCAGGAATCCGCCACCATCGAGCCAGGGGAGTCCGTGGTGGTCATCGACAGCCCCTTTGGACAGCTCGGTGTGGCGGTGTGCTACGACCTGCGTTTCCCCGAGCTGTTCCGCCAGATGCTGGACAAGGGGATGGAGATCCTGGCCATCCCCTCCGCCTTCACCGCCATCACCGGTAAGGCCCACTGGGAGACCCTGGTGCGTGCCCGTGCCATCGAGAATCTGGCGTACGTGGTGGCGGCTGCCCAGGGCGGCTTTCACCTCAATGGTCGGGAGACCCATGGACACAGCATGGTGGTGGATCCCTGGGGGACCGTCCTGGCCCAGGTCCCGCGAGGCGCGGGCTTCGTCTGCTGCGCACTCGATCGGGAGTTCCAGGGCGCGGTGCGGCGCAATTTCCCGAC
Organism: Chromatiaceae bacterium; assembly: GCA_049284555.1. GTDB lineage: Bacteria > Pseudomonadota > Gammaproteobacteria > Chromatiales > Chromatiaceae > Thiodictyon. The sequence goes on from JBAPYD010000080.1 coordinate 1,895, forward strand.
CATCGCGCACCGCCGTTTGAAATGCGGTGCCTGAGCACACAGGTTCTACGGGCAGACAGGCCCTGTCCTATCGATCTCCCAACGACCTCCCGAAGGCCCCGACCGTCCCAGTATGAATGACGCCCTGACTCTCGCCCGCGACACCATCCTGACCCCTGCCGGGCTTTCCGAGGCCGATCTCGACCGCCTGATGGGGCTGCTGATGGGGGCGTCGCTCGACGCGGCGGACATCTATTTCCAGTCCAGTCGGCTCGAATCCTGGATCCTGGAGGACGGGATCATCAAGGAGGGAAACTTCAGCATCGAGCAGGGAGCGGGCTTGCGGGCGGTCAGCGGCGAGCGCACGGGCTTTGCCTACTCCGACGAGCTCCAGTTCCCGGTCCTGGCGCAGGCCGCCGAGGCCGCACGGGCGATCGCCCGTGCCGGGCAGGGGGCCGCCGTGCGGATCGGGGATGTCCCGGAGACGCGCCGGCTCTACGACCCCATCGATCCCCTGGTGAGCCTGGCCGCGGAGGACAAGGTCGACCTGCTGCGCCGGGTGGATGCGGAGGCGCGCCGGCTGGACCCGCGGATCAAGGAGGTCACGGCCAGCGTGGTCGCGGTGCAGGACCGTGTGCTGGTCCTGGCGGACGATGGCACCCTCGCGGCGGACGTGCGTCCCCTGGTGCGGCTCAACGTCAGCGTCATCGCCGAGGACGGTGGCCGCCGGGAGCAGGGCGGCAGCGGCGGGGGGGCCCGCAGTGACCTCGGCTGGTTCCTGGTGGAGGACCGGGCCTTGGGCTTTGCCCGGGAGGCGGTGCGTCTCGCCCTGACCAACCTGGAGGCCCAGCCCGCCCCGGCGGGCACCATGACGGTGGTGCTCGGTCCCGGATGGCCCGGGGTACTGCTCCACGAGGCCATCGGTCACGGTCTGGAGGGGGACTTCAACCGCAAGGGGACCTCGGCCTTCGCCGGCCGCCTGGGGGAGCGGGTAGCGGCCCCAGGGGTCACGGTGGTCGACGACGGGACCCTGCCTGCCCGGCGGGGCTCGCTCAACATGGACGACGAGGGCACGCCCACCCAATGCACGGTCCTGATCGAGGACGGCATCCTGCGCGGCTACATGCAGGATAAGCTGAACGCCCGCCTCATGGGCGCCAGGCCCACGGGAAACGGCCGTCGGGAATCCTATGCCCACCTCCCCATGCCGCGCATGACCAACACCTACATGCTCGCGGGGGAGCGGGACCCGGCCGAGATCATTGCCTCCGTGGACCGCGGGATCTACGCGGTCAACTTCGGCGGCGGCCAGGTGGACATCACCTCCGGCAAGTTCGTCTTCTCCGCCAGCGAGGCCTATCTGATCGAAAAGGGTCGGGTAGGCCCCCCGGTGAAGGGCGCCACCCTGATCGGCAACGGCCCCGACGTGCTCACCCGGGTGAGTCTCATCGGAAACGACCTCCAGCTCGACCAGGGCGTGGGCACCTGCGGCAAGGAGGGCCAGAGTGTTCCGGTCGGCGTGGGCCAGCCGACCCTGCGGGTAGACGGTCTCACCGTCGGCGGCACAAACGCCTGATCGTGGTGCCGGCGGGTCAGGAGATCTTCGCCCGTCTGGACCCGAGGCGCGCCCCACACCCTGTTTCCATCATTCCGACGTCTTAAGGGATCCCCCATGTCCATCACGGTCACCGAGGACACCAAGGAGCGACTCGAACGCTTGCAGCACAACATCGAGGACCTGCTGAAGGAGGCCAAGCGGCGGGGCGCGAGCGGCGCCGAGGCGTCGGTCGGCAGCAGCGCGGGGATCGAGGTCTCGGTCCGGCTCGGGGAGGTGGAGACGGTCGAGCACACCCGGGACAACGGGCTTGGAATCACCGTCTACTTCGGCCACCGCAAGGGCTCGGCGAGCACCTCCGACCTCTCCCCGGCTGCCCTGCGCGACGCGGTCAGGGCCGCCTGCGACATCGCCCGCTACACCCAGGAGGACCCCTGCGCCCACCTTGCGGATTCCGCGCTGATGGCCAGCGGCGATCTACCGGACCTGGACCTGTACCATCCGTGGGCCGTCGGGGTCGAGGACGCGATCGAGATCGCCTGCGCCTGCGAGGATGCGGCCCGGGCCTGGGACCCGCGGATCGTGAACTCCGAGGGGGCGACCCTCGATACCCACATGGGTCTGCACGTCTATGGCAACAGCCATGGGTTCATCGGCGGCTTCCCGACCACCCGTCACAGCCTGAGCTGCGCGGTGGTGGGCCAGGAAGGGGACGCCATGCAGCGGGATTACTGGTGGACCAGCGCGAGAGCCGCCGCCGACCTGGACCCGGCCCGGATGGTGGGGGAGCGGGCCGCGGAGCGCACGGTCTCGCGCCTTGGGGCGCGGCGGCTCAGCACCCGCGAGGCCCCGGTGCTGTTCCGGGCCGAGGTGGCGGCCGGGCTGCTGCGCAGCCTCACCTCCGCGATCCAGGGTGCCAGTCTCTATCGGCGTGCAAGCTTCCTGCTGGACCACCTGGGGGAGCAGGTCTTTCCCGAGTTCGTGCGTATCCATGAGCAGCCACACCTGCCTCGGGGGCTCGGCAGCGCCCCCTTCGATGGGGACGGGGTGGCCACCCGGCCCAAGGATCTGGTGAGCGGGGGAATCCTGCGGACCTACCTGCTGGATGCCTATTCCGGCTGCCGGCTCGGTCTCCCCACCACTGGAAACGCGGGCGGCGTGCGCAACCTGCGCATCGAGATGGGTGAGCGGGACAGGGCGGGGATGCTGGACCTGATGGGCACCGGACTGCTGGTCACGGAGCTCATGGGCCATGGGGTGAACCCCGTGACCGGGGATTATTCCCGCGGCGCCTCGGGCTTCTGGGTGGAGAACGGGGAGATCCAGTACCCCGTCGAGGAGATCACCATCGCCGGCAACCTCAAGGGGATGTTCGCCGGGCTGGTGGCGGTCGGCAACGATTGCGACTTCCCGGGCAGCACCCGCACCGGCTCCTGGCTGATCGACCGCATGACCATCGCCGGCGAGTGAGTCCCGGGGATGGCCAGGGCCTCAGGCCGCGGCCTCCGGGGCGACGGGCGGCGGGAACCAGGTTCGGGAAATCTCCTCGTGGATCTCGCCGATGGCCGTCTGGACGTCGTCGATGTAGGCGTGGAGCTGCTGCTGGTTGAGCTTGCGGGGCTCGGTGGACTCCAGATTGCGCTTGAGCCGCCCCGCGACCCGCAGGGCCGAGTCGCTGCGCGGGAGCCGCTCCAGACTCACGCGGCAGGCCTCGATGCAGTGCTTCACGGAGCGGGGAAACTCCGGGTGCTGGAACAGGAAGCGCAAGACGGGGCCCCGTTGGACGCGAACCTGCTCACTGCGCCGGTAGGCCTGGTAGGCCGTCATTGACTTCAGCACGCTGACCCACTGAATGGTCACGAAGGGCAGCAGCTCCGTGGCCTCCTCCGGGAGCAGGTTGGCCGAGCGCACATCAACGATTCGGGTGGTCATGTCCGCCCGCTCCAGGAAGCGGCCCAGGTGCAGGAATTCGTAGCCCTGGTCGTGGAGCATGGTCCCCGAGAGCAGCCCGTTGATGCTCTGGCTGCCGAGGATGATGTACTTCAGATAGGTGTGGCGTCCCCCCTTGGTCATCCCCTTCTGAAGCTCGTCGCGGGCGAACAGATAGAGCTCGTTCAGGAGCTCCCAGGTCTCCCGGGGCACGAAGTCGCGGATGGTTCGGCAGCTCTCCCGGGCCGCGCCCAAGCAGGACAGGATGGACCCGCCGTTGCGCTCGTCTCCCAGGAGGAAACGAACCACCTGGCGCTCGCCATAGTCCTTGTAGAGCTCTTCGAACAGGGTGTTGGCCCCCACGATGTCGACCAAGGGGTGCCAGCCCGGCGCGATGCCCTTGGGCAGGTCCAGGAGCAGGTTGGCGTTCACGGTCACGATGCGTGCCGTGTTCTCCGCCCGCTCCACGTAGCGGCTCAGCCAATAGATGTTCTCAGCGACGCGCGAGAGCATGTCGTCCCCTTCAACTACTGTGGTTGATCCGGCACGATCCAGGTGTCCTTGCTTCCGCCCCCCTGGGACGAGTTGACCACCAGGGAGCCCTTGCGCAGTGCCACCCGGGTGAGTCCGCCCATGGTTACCTGCTGACGGTCCGCGGACAGGATGAAGGGGCGCAGGTCCACGTGCCTGGGCTCCAGATGGCGCCCGATGATGGTGGGCACCGTGGAGAGCCGCAGTGCCGGCTGGGCGATGTAGTTGCGCGGGTCCTTCTGGATCACCTCCGCGAAGCGCTCCCGCTCGGCCTTGGTGGACGCGGGCCCCACCAGCATGCCGTATCCGCCGGACTCGTTCGCGGGCTTCACCACCAGCTGCTCCATGTGCTCGAGGGCGTAGACCAGGGCCTCGGGCTCCATGCAGCGGTAGGTGGGGACATTGGGGATGATGGGCTCGGCATCCAGGTAGTAGCGGATGATCTCCGGCACGAAGGCATAGACCACCTTGTCGTCGGCCACCCCCGCCCCGGGGGCGTTGGCCAGGGCGACCTTGCCGGCGGTCCAGGACCTCAACAGGCCTCGCACGCCGAGGGCGGAGTCGGGCCTGAACGCCTCGGGATCCAGGAAGAGGTCGTCGACCCGCCGATAGATCACGTCCACCTGCTTGGGTCCATCGACCGTGCGCATATAGACGCAGTCGTCCGTGTCGACGAAGAGGTCTCGCCCCTCCACCAGCTCGCAGCCCATCTGCTGGGCCAGATAGGCGTGCTCGAAGTACGCCGAGTTGTAGATGCCCGGGGTCAGGACCACCACCCGGGGATAGTCCGCGGGGCGCGGGGACAGGGCCGCCAGGGTGTCGAAGAGCTGGGAGGGATAGTCATCCACGGGCAGTGGTGCGTAATGCTCGAAGAGCTCCGGGAATACCCGCTTGGTAACGAGCCGGTTCTCCAGCATGTAGGAGACGCCGGATGGGACCCGGAGGTTGTCCTCCAGGACGTAGATGGTCCCGTCCGCGTCCCGCACCAGGTCGGAGCCGCAGATGTGGGCCCAGATCCCCAGGGGCGGGTCGACACCGACGCACTGGGGCCGGAAGTTCACGGACTTGGCCAGCACCTCTGCGGGGAAGACCCCATCGGCGATGATGCGCTGGTCGTGGTAGAGGTCGTCGATGAAGAGATTGAGGGCCTGGACCCGCTGCTTGAGTCCTGCCTCCACCCGCTCCCATTCGGGCTGGGGGATGATCCGTGGGATGATGTCGAAGGGCCAGGCGCGATCGATGGTCCCGCCTTCCTCCGAGTAAACGGTGAAGGTGATGCCCATCTCCTTGATGGCCAGGTCGGCCGCCTCCTGGCGGGCGACCAGCTCCTCCGGGCCGAGGGCCGACAGGTCGTCGAGCAGGCCGGCGAAGGCGTCTCTTCCCTTGCCGGGGGCCGCGACCAGCTCGTCATAGAAATCCTGGCAGGGATAGGCGTTCCAGTCGATGCTCAAGACGTGAACTCCAGTGCCTCATGGGGAAGATCGCTGCGGCCCGGGCGCACCCAGCGGCCCCGTGGGCCGGCGAGGAGCGGCGGGGTCAGAGTATGCTGGAGTTGCGCCCGCCAAGTCCACGGGGCGGTGCGCTCAGGGCCGAGCCGGCCGGGCTCTCCCACTCGGTCTGGCTCCGGGTTCGGTACCCGTGCACAATCGCGGGCGTATTAGCGGTTGATCGGAGGGCGGGGGACCAATGACCTACTGTCTCGGACTTGCTCTGGAGGAGGGGCTGGTGATGGCGGCGGATTCCCGCACCAACGCGGGGATCGACTACGTCACCACCTATAGCAAGCTGCATGTCTTCCAGCCCGCGCAGGACCGGTTGTTCGTGCTGCTGTCCGCCGGCAACCTGGCCACCACCCAGGAGGTCATGAACCGGCTTCGTCGCGACCTGGATCAGGCGGGCGATCGGGGTGCCTCCGGGTCCAGTCTGCTCGCGGCGCGCTATCTGTTCGAGGCCGCGGACTATGTGGGGCGGGTCAGTCTCGAGGTGCAGCGGCAGCACGCCCCCGCCCTGAGCGCGAGCGGGGTCAGCGCCGAGACCACCCTGATACTGGGGGGCCAGATCGCGGGTCAGCCCCACGGGCTCTACCTGATCTACCCCCAGGGCAACTATTTCGCCGCCTCGCCCGAGACCTGCTACCTGCAGATCGGCGAGAACAAGTACGGTAAGCCGGCCCTGGATCGCATCGCCACACCCTCCCTGTCCCTGGAGGACGCGGCCCGCCTCTGCCTGGTCTCCCTCGACGCGACCTCCCGTTCCAACGTCACGGTGGGACCGCCCTACGAGGTGGCCATCTATGCCAAGGACAGCTTCACCCTGTCCCACCGGCTCAAGCTCAGCGCGGATCACCCGGCCCTGCGGGCCCTGTCCGCCAGCTGGAACCAGGGCATACGCAATGCCTTCGATGCACTGCCCCGCTTCGATTGGGAGGCCATGGGAGATGCATCCACGGCGGCGGTCGGGTTGTCTCTCACGTGATCGCGTAATGGCGTGCGGGCGCGGTCTGGCGTCCGGTGAGGAAGGAACGGCTCGGATCCACCAGGGCCCGTCCCGCGATGGCGGTGCGGCCCAGGAGCATGCGAAAGAGCATGGTCTCCCGGTTGGTCAGGGTGATCTCGATGGGCCATTCCTGTCCCCCGATCCGAACCCGGGTCAGGATCACATGACGCAGCTCCCGATGGCCGCCGGAGTCCGCCACGTTGCGCTGGTCGACTACCTCGGCCTCCGTGTGGACGATCACGTCCTTACGCCCGCGCAATGGGTGGATCCCGAAGCGCACCATCCGGGTGCCGCGGCGATGGAAGGGGTCGACGTAGAAGGCGTGGAGTGTCGAGGTTCGGGCCCCCGTATCCACCTTGGCCTTGATCAGGGGCAGCTCCAGACCGGGCAGGCACACCCACTCCCGCCAGCCCAGGAGCAGTGTTTGCTGGGGGGGGGTGACGCTTTGGATGCTCACAGAGTCCTCCTCGGGGTTGGTGGTGCCGTGGGCCGGCGAGTGGGAGGACGCTGCCCACCAGCACGGTCCCGAGCTCCAACGTGCTCACGAGTTGACGTCGCGGCGCGCCCGGTACCAAGGGCTGCCGGCGTCCATGTCAGCAAACGGCTTTCCTAGGCTCGAGCGCCGGGATTATGATTCGGCGCGCCATGCGAGACCCCCGGACTTGAGGCCTGCCGCCCCAGCGGCGGCCCGCCGGCCCCCTGGCTCCCGAGCTTCCTTCCTAACTGGTTCGCTAACGAGGTATCCCCCATGAAGCACCCCCTGCTCGCCATCGGCCTTTCCGGGACCTTGGCCCTGGCTACCCTTGCGTCCTGGGCCGCCGGCGACCCAGCCGAGGACTGCCGTCAGATGGCCGCCGAGGAGGCGGTTCCGGTCGAGGACCTGGATGACTATATCGCCGAATGCATCGCCATGATGGAGAACGAATATCCCGAAGAAGCGGTGGCGCCCATGCCGGATGCGGAGGGTGCCGAGGGAGGGGAGGCGCCGGCCCAGGAATGAGCCCGACCTTGTCCCATGGCGCTAGAATAGGGTCCCCGATCCCGTGGCAGTGTGCGCCGGAGTCCCCGCGATGACCAGAAGCCTGTCCCTGTTTCTCGCCGCCCTGGCTGGGGTTTGTGTTGCGTCTGCCGCACCGGCCGCGGAGGGGAAGGCCAAGATCCTGGCGCCCTGGGAGGCCAACGGTCAGCTCTTTCAGGTGGCCGTTGACAAGCTCCAGTTCATCGGGACCTTCGAGGGGATCATGTACATCGAGCACGGCGAGGGGCTGCTCGATGCGGCGCTCTTCACCTGTCCCTCCACCCAGATCACCGAGGTCCTCAGCAACCAGAGCAAGGCCCACGGCTATTGCACCATCGAGAGCCCGAGCGGGGACTACATCTACGCGGAGTACACCTGCGACGGGGAGCCTGGCGCCTGCACCGGCACCTTCACCCTCACGGGTGGCACGGGCAAGCTGACGGGGATCACCGGGAGCAGTGACCTCATCGTTCGTACTGCCCTGAGCGGTACCGCCATCGACCAGGAGAGCGGGGGCACGGTCTCCGCTGCCAAGGGCCTCGCGATCTGGCCGGAGATGCGGTTCGAGGTCCCCGGCAAGTCGGCGGATCTCACCGGGCTCCTCGGCTCGGCCCCGCTTGGCTCGAACGGGATGGCCGAGCCGCCGCAGGGAAGCCCCGACGAGGGATCGGGGAGCGAATAGTCGGCGGCGTCCCCGTCCATCCAGCTCGCCCCGGGGAGACGCGCTAAATTGGCACCGCCTGGTGCAGGGGCGTATCAAAGGAGTTCTAAGGACATCATGTTGAAGCGACTCACTGAACTTGCTCGCGGAAAGGAGCGGTTGTTCCTTACGTTGCTCGCGGCCTCCCTGATGCTGGCGATGGGGTCGGCCGCCTCCGACAGCTTCGACGGCCATGCGATCGTGCGCAGTGATGGCACCCTCTTGATCAAGAACCGCGTCGTCGTCCTGTTCGGGGTCTATCTGCCTCCCTCGGACCGGCAGTGTCGGGACTGGAATCAGCCGCTTCGTTGCGACTCTCGCAGCGTCCTGGCCCTGGATTTCCTGGTGCGGGGCTTCGTTACCTGTTATCCCCAGGGAGAGGATGGGGAGGGGCGAATCCATGCCATCTGCTACGTGGGTCGCACCGGCCTCAGATCGGGAACAGACCTGGGTGCCTATCTAATCCAGGAGGGTTGGGCCTTGGCCATGCCCAATGCCCCCTTCGAATATCACGCCTTGGAGCGGATTGCCCAGACGCGCGAACTGGGGCTTTGGGGCAATCTTGTGGACTCATATACCGATAACCACAGGCACCACCGCTGGCGGTGATCCCCGGGGCCCGATCCCGGTGCCCGGGCGGCGTTGTTGGTCCTTACTCCGTGCGGTAACCTGGCCGCCCAGGGACGCGCCGGAATCTTGAGGGCAGGTCCCCCGAGCTCGGCGTGGTGAGCGGCGCGGCAGCCCGAAGCGAGGCCAACCCCCATGTTGCTGATGATCGACAACTACGACTCGTTCACCTACAACCTGGTCCAGTACCTCGGGGAGCTGGGGGTGGAGGTGCGCGTGGTCCGCAACGACGAGCTGACCGTGGGGGAGGTGGCCGACCTGGTCCCCGAGCGCATCGTGATCTCCCCTGGTCCCTGTACCCCCAACGAGGCGGGGATCTCCGTCCCCTTGATCCAGGCCCTCGGCGGGAAGGTCCCCATCCTCGGGGTGTGCCTCGGGCATCAGGCCATCGGTCAGGCCTTCGGGGGCCATATCGTGAAGGCTCGCCGTGTCATGCATGGCAAGACCTCGCCCGTGTACCACCGGGGTCAGGGTGTCTTCACCGGCCTTCCGAGCCCATTCGAGGCCACCCGTTACCACTCCCTCGTGATCCAGTCCGAGACCCTCCCGGACTGCATGGAGGTCACCGCCTGGACCCAGGACATGGACGGCAACCCGGACGAGATCATGGGGGTGCGGCACCGAGGCCTGCCCATTCAGGGGGTCCAGTTCCATCCCGAGTCCATCCTCACCCGCCACGGGCACGACCTGCTGCGGAACTTCATCGAGGGCCGCTGACGTGGAGCTACGCGAGGCCATTGCCCAATGCATCGACCGGCGGGACCTCAGCGCCGAGGACATGACCACGGTCATGCGGACCATCATGACCGGCGGGGCGACACCGGCCCAGATCGCCGGTTTCCTGGTCGCCCTGCGCATGAAGGGGGAGACGGTCCCGGAGATCGCGGCGGCCGCCGCCGTGATGCGGGAGCTGGCGACCGGGGTGAGTATCGCCGGGCTCGACTTCCCGGTGGACATCGTCGGCACGGGGGGTGACGCCAGTGGTACCTTCAACGTCTCCACCACGGCGATGTTCGTCGCGGCCGCCGCGGGCTGTCATGTGGCGAAGCACGGAAACCGCTCGGTTTCCAGCAAATCCGGGGCCGCGGATGTGCTGGAGGCGGCGGGGGTTCGTCTCGACCTGACGCCGGATGATGTGGCCCGCTGCGTTCGCGAGGCGGGGGTCGGCTTCATGTTCGCTCCGGGGCACCACAGCGCCATGAAGCATGCCATAGGGCCGCGCCGGGAGCTTGGGGTACGCACCCTGTTCAACGTCCTAGGGCCCTTGACCAATCCGGCGGGGGTACCGAATCAGCTGCTCGGGGTCTTCAGCGAGTCCCTGCTGCAACCCCTCGCCGAGGTGCTCCAGCGCCTGGGCAGCCGCCACGTCCTGGTGGTCCATGCCCGGGACGGCCTGGATGAGATCAGCATCGGCGCCGAGACCGACGTGGCCGAGCTCAAGGATGGCGTGATCCGGCGCTACCGGATCCAGCCCGAGACCTTCGGCATCGCCCGTGCCTCCCTCGACTCCATCCGGGTCAAGGATCCGGCCGAGAGCCTTGCCATGCTGCGGTCCGTGCTCGCCAACCGACCCGGTCCGCCGCGCGACATCGTGCTTCTCAACGCCGGTGCCGCCATCTATGCCGCTGGACGTGCCGACAGCATCGAAGACGGAGTGGCCCGGGCGGATGCGGCGATCGCCAGCGGTGAGGCGCAGCGCCGGCTGGAGCGGCTGGTCGCCCTGACCAGCGCGAGCGCTTGATCGCGACTACGCCACCGATTGCCCAGGAGCCACGATACCCGATGGTGGACACCCCGGACATCCTGAAGAAGATCTGCCACCGGAAGGTCGAGGAGGTCCGCGCCCGCTGCGAGCGCTTGCCCCTCGGCGAGATCAAGGCGCGGGTCGCGGATGCGCCGCCGGTGCGTGGATTCGCCGCCGCGCTGGAGTCCCGGTTGGCCAAGGGGGAGCCGGCGGTCATCGCGGAGATCAAGCGGGCCAGCCCCAGTAAGGGTGTGCTCCGGGAGGATTTCAGGCCTGCCGAGATCGCGGCCAGCTATGAGCGGGGCGGCGCGGCCTGCCTCTCGGTGCTGACCGACCGGGACTTCTTCCAGGGCTCGGATGCGTACCTGCAAGAGGCTCGCGCCGCCTGCCTCCTGCCGGTGATCCGCAAGGACTTCATGATCGACCCCTATCAGGTCTACGAGGCCCGGGCCATCGGTGCCGATTGCATCCTCCTGATCGTCGCCTGCCTGGAGGATGAGGACTTGCGGGAGCTGAGCGGCCTCGCCCGTGATCTCGGGATGGACGCGCTGATGGAGGTCCATGACGCCGCGGAGTTGGCCCGCGCCTTGAAGATCCCGGGGCCGCTCATCGGCGTGAACAACCGCAACCTGAGGACCTTCGAGGTCAGCCTGGAGACCACGCTGGGGCTCCTCGGGTCGGTGCCCGAGGACAGAGTGCTGGTGACCGAGAGCGGAATCCTGCGCCCGGAGGACGTGACCCTACTGCGGGGCCGCGGCGTTCATGCCTTCCTGGTGGGGGAGGCCTTCATGCGCGCCGCCGATCCGGGGGCCGAGCTGGCGAGGTTGTTCTTCTCGGAAGTGGCGAGTGGCGAGTAGCGAGGGCCGGGTGGGAGTATCCCTCGCAACGGGTTACTCGATCCTCGCCACTCATCTAGTCCCGAACACGACGATCGTCTTCCCCTTGACGCTGATCAGTCCCTGCTCCTCCAGGTTTTTCAGAACCCGCCCGGCCATCTCCCGCGAGCAGCCGACGATTCGCCCGATCTCCTGACGGGTGACCCGGATCTGCATGCCGTCCGGGTGCGTCATGGCGTCGGGCTGCTTGCAGAGGTCGAGCAGGGTCCCCGCGATTCGGCCGGTCACGTCGAGAAACGCCAGGTGACCCACCTTGCGGCTCGTCTGGCGCAGGCGCTGGGAGAGCTGGTAGCCGACCGCATAAAGAAAGTCCTTTGCCACGTCCTTGAGCTCGTTGTCCAGAAGTCGGTCGAGTCGCTGATAGGTGATCTCCGCCACCCGGCACTTGCAGCGCGTCCGGATGATGACGCTGCGCGTGTTCTGGGGGACGAACAACCCCATCTCTCCGATGAACTCGCCCTTGTTGATATAGGCGAGCATCAGCTCGCGCCGATCCTCGTCGTCGATCACGGCGGCGACGGAGCCATCGACCAGGTAGTAAAGGCTCTCGGCGGGCTCACCGACTCGGATTAGGTCGACGTTTTTGTCGTAGGCCTTGGTATGGCAATGCGACAGAAAGGGTTCCAGCCAGCGGGGTTCCGGCTTCGGTGGTCTCAGGATGCTCAATGGCTGGCTCATGTCGTCGCCCCGAATAGTAACTAGCTTCTCTATCCCCAGTGACATTGAGATTGTCATAACACGCCTAGAGGGTTATGTGTGAGACGTCACACTGCGTGTGAATGGGGCGGGCGGCTGGAGTCGCCCGGGGAAGCGCGCGGGGAGCGAGCTGGCTGTCGCACCGCCTGCGTTCGTTGTGAGCCTGGGATCGAAATGAACCGGGGGCATTGACTTCCCTGCAAAGGCCTCGTTCTTCACCTCGGAAAGCGGTAGCGAGTGCCAACCTGGCGTTCCCCCAGCTCGGACTCCGAGGGGTGCGCCTCTCGCAGCGCTTCCTCTTTTCGACGATCACGCGTCCGTACGGTAGCGGCCAGCTCCTAATGCCGACGGCCACGCCGAACAGACGAACGCCGACCTTAAGCCAGATTCTAGGCAAGACGCGGGGCTCTGTCGAACTGTGATAGCCTCCGGGCTCGCGATCGGTCGAGGTGGCCCGCGGTGGGGCCGCCGGGGGGGTGACAATGAGGGCGCGGGTGAAATGGATCGACGGGGCGGCCATGCTCGGCGAATCGGGCTCGGGCCACGGTGTGGTCATGGACGGACCTCCGGATCTGGGGGGACGCAACCTGGGGGTGCGGCCCATGGAGATGCTCCTCATCGGCATGGGTGGCTGTACCGAGTTCGACGTGCTCCTGATCCTGCGCAAGGCCCGTCAGCGGGTGACCGACTGCGTGGTGGAGCTGGAGGCGGAGCGCGCCGAGAGCGATCCCAAGGTATTCACGCGCATCCACGCGCATTTCATCCTCACGGGGCACGGGCTCGATCCCCGTCAGGTGGAACGCGCCATCCAGCTGAGCGCGGAGAAATACTGCTCCGCGTCCATCATGCTCGGTGCCACGGCCGCCATCACCCACGACTACGAGATTCGCGATGCCTGACCCGGCGTCGGACTTCGACGCGCTCGCCGAGGAGTTCTATGCCGTTTGGTTTCGTTACCGCCCCGATCTGGCGCTGAAGGTCGGGGTGCCGGGGCACGGTTGCCCGCTTCCAGCCCAGGACGACGACGAGGTCGATGTCCTCGCGAGCTGGCTGGAGTCGCTGCTCCTGGGGCTCGACGAGGTGGATTGCCGGGCCCTGGATCCTGACCGCCGGCTGGACTATGCGCTGATGGCCGGGTCCGCTCGCCTGGAGCATCGCGAGTTGTGGGCCCTGGATTGGAGGCGCCGCGACCCGCTGCGCTTCCTGCCCCTGGGCGAGATCCACCGCCTGACCCTGGAGCCCACCGAGGCGCTGGGGGACTGGTTGGCGCGGCTCCTGAGCCAGGTACCGGAGTATCTACGCCACGCCCAGGGGCAGTTGCGCGAGGCCGTTGGGTCCCTGGCCCCAGGCCTGGTGCGGGCGGCCGCGCGGGAGGCGGAAGAGGGGCGCTGTTACCTGCGTGATCTGGTCCGTGGACCCTGGCTGCGGGGTCGCTGCCAGGGCCTGAACGAGCTGGAACCCCTGGCGGAGCTGGCCTGCGACGCCCTGGCCGGGTTTCGGGATCTCCTAGTCGGCGAGATCCTTCCTCAGGCGACGGGGTCGTTGGGCTGCGGTGCGAGCCACCTGGCGCTGCGCCTGTCCGAGCTCCATTTCATGCAGGTCGACGGGGCCAGGGCGGAAAAGGCACTCGGGCTTGCCGTCAGCAGGGTGGATGAGGCGATCCGCGGGTGTCCCGCTCGGCTTCAGCCCAAGGGCCCGACCGATCGTGCGGAGGGAACGCAGGGACCCTCGTCGGTCGGGGCATCCGAGTATCAGGCCCTGTGCGACGGGTTGAGGCAGGAGATCCAGGCGAGCGGCCTGGTCAGCCTGCCCCGGGCGCCCCTGCACGTCGACATCCGACCCCGCTGTCCGGGGCGGGAGCGGTTCGGCATCTCCTACCTGGCGCGGGCCGCCGGCGCGGGCACCCTGTACCTGACGCCCGGCGGGGCCGGGGACGCCGAGGGGGACGGGGAGTCCCTGCGGAACGCGTGCCTGGCGGCCGGCTGGGGCGGCGCCCACCTGATCGCCTTCGCCGATCCGGTCAGGGCGGGACGGATGCCGAGGCGTCTCGCGAACGCCCAATCCTTGACCCTCGCCTGGCATCTCTATCTCGATCGGGCGCTCTCGATGCGGCCGCAGGCGGACCCGGGCAGGCGCCTCGCCTGCCTCGAACGGCAGCGGGAGCGCCTGCTTCTGGCCCGGTTGGACCTCGACCTCCATCGGGGCCTCGTCGACGAGAATGAGGC
>JBAPYD010000081.1:0-1527 GCA_049284555.1 Chromatiaceae bacterium
GACAACGGGCTTGGCATTTGGAGTGATCAATCAAGACAGGCCCTACTTATTGAAGGTCACCTGGAGCGATACCTCTCTTTCCCGATCTGGAACAACGGTTACACTGGCAGGCGAGTATAAACATTAAGGGCCCGGCAAAATCTCCCACGGCCAGCACGGTTTTGGTGCTAAGCTGAGGACCAACAAGTGACTGAATACGTTAAAGAAAGCATTGCAAAGAGCGGGCAGTCAGATGTGACTACAAAAGACGTTCTGCTCAACCACCAAGCGCAGCCGGGTGGCACAAAACATGTCGAACTCAAGCACGGGGAATGGCTTCACCGGGCGCGCAAGGAGCTAAGGTCGAATATTTTTACAACTCCGGCGTTTGCGCTCCTAGTGATCTTCTCGTTACTTTTTGCCGGAACCACGTATCTCTTTGAGCAAATGCCAATTCTGGCTGGACCGATTTACGCCATAAAAGCCATCGTCACCACCCTTTTCGCCGTGAGTTTAGGATTCATCTTGTCTGTGTGGTGGTCCAAGGGCGCGAGATTCGACGAGAGAATCCGTGAGGCGGAACGCATTGATATCGAATATCGTGAACTATTGATGAGTTTCGCTGACAGCCTTTTCGACATCATCAATGCGCTGAATACTCTTTCCGCCAAGCCGCCGCGCCCGTTTGTCATCGCGACGGATTTCTTGCTCGGCGAGTACGTGCATCTTCTCCACAGCCGTCTACAGAGATACGGGGACTACATCGCCGGTCTTGGCTTTGATGCAACGGGATTCTTGGACGAGAAGATCCGGATATTCGAGGGAATACGCGAACGCGCAAGTCTATCCATTGAGGGAATGCCCAAAGAGCTTGAGCGTGTTTTTATTGAGGGTTTGAGCCTGGACGGCAAGAGTGACGAGGACTGGCCGATCCAGCGTGAGCAGAAGTTGCGCGCTAAGCTACGTGAGTTACACGAAGAGAACAAGAGCTAGGGAGCCGTCTGAAGCATCACGCATTATTCAGCCAGATCAATCTGATCACCCGCCTCTTCCAGCAGAAAGAGGAACGCTGTGTCGTATCTTGGCAAACACGATATCCCGAATATGAAGGTTTTCGACATGCAAGCCTCCGCCGACAGTTCCGGCGGCCGCTTGCCCGATTCTGTGGGCCCGACTGAACGGGGTGCCTAGAGAACACTCAACGAAACCTTAGTTTTGCGATGGATTGACTGACCGATGGCGAGACTCCCCGGGGTAGGGGTTCCAGTACTGCCCTACCATGTGACCCAGCGGTGCAACCGGCATCGGCGCACTTTTTCGCACGACGAGGACTGCGCCGTTTCTCGACGTCTGCTTCATCCACCTACTTCGGGAGCGGTGGCACCTAGGGAAACGCAGATCAAAGCGTTTCCCCGCCGGGCCACAGCCCCACATTATCGACGGATGTAACCCGGTGAAAAGGCAGCGCTCCAAGAGTCCCGCCTCTTGAAGCGCGACCGAGACGCCTTAGCTCTATTCGCCCCCTTCGACAAGAATTCGTAAGCTTTC
>JBAPYD010000082.1:0-4005 GCA_049284555.1 Chromatiaceae bacterium
CTTCAACTGGCCCCCCCAGCCCGCAATTGACTTGACCCCTGCCCTGGTCGCTTGACCCGCATAGGGGTCCCGACCGATACCCGTTGTTCGGGTGCGTATCCAACTCGGAAGGTGGCCTTCAGGCGCCGGTCCGATACTTCAACGCGTTTCCCCCTTAACGACGAAGCCCGGACACCTGGGGCCAGCGGGAGTACACTTCCATACCGCTCTCCGGGCTCGGGGCCTCTCTTCGGTTACCCGGGTCAAGGGTTGGACTCTGGGATTCCGGCGTTTGATCAGAGTCCCCTCGGGTCTCGGACCGAGCCGATAACAACTCCAAGCACCACCACCGAGGAGTCGACAGCGATGATCTCTGCCTTGCTCTTCGCCGTGTTCTGCGCCCTCTTGGCGATCGTCTACGGCATCGTTTCGGTCAAGTGGATCCTTGCCCAGCCCAAGGGGAACGAGCGCATGCAGTCGATTGCGGGCGCCATCCAGGAAGGCGCCTCCGCCTATCTCAATCGACAGTACCTGACCATCACGGCGGTGGGCGTCGTATTGATGGCTGGTCTCTGGCACTCCCTCGGTCCGGCGACCGCCGTCGGCTTCTTCATCGGGGCCGTCCTCTCGGGCGCCGCCGGCTACATTGGCATGAACATCTCCGTCCGGGCGAACCTCCGGACGGCCGAGGCAGCCCACAAGGGCATGGATGCGGCGCTCCAGGTCGCGTTCCGCGGGGGTGCGATCACCGGGCTTCTGGTCGTCGGTCTGGCGCTGCTGGGTGTGGCGGGGTACTACCTGGTCCTGGCGCCGGCTGCCCCCGTGGCGGGGGCCGACCCCGCGGTCTTCGCCGAGGAGCAGAGTCACGCCCTGCATGCCCTGGTCGGACTGGCGTTCGGTGGCTCGCTGATCTCGATCTTCGCGCGGCTAGGCGGCGGCATCTTCACCAAAGGTGCCGACGTAGGCGCGGACCTCGTCGGGAAGGTCGAAGCGGGCATCCCGGAGGACGATCCGCGCAATCCGGCCGTGATCGCCGACAATGTGGGCGACAACGTGGGCGATTGCGCCGGCATGGCCGCCGATCTCTTCGAGACCTATGCGGTGACCGTGGTCGCCACCATGCTCCTCGGCGGGCTGCTGCTGGGCGAGCACGCCCCCAACGCGGTCGTCTATCCCCTGGTGCTGGGGGGTGTCTCGATCATCGCTTCCATCATCGGCACCTATTTCGTCCGCCTCAAGGAGGGCAGCACACGGATCATGGGCGCCCTCTACAAGGGGTTGATCGTGGCCGGCGCCATCGCCTTCCTGCTGTTCATTCCCGCCACGTGGCTTCTCTTGCCGGAGTCGTTCTCGGTGCCCGGTGCGGATCATGTCTACAGCCGTTGGGGTGTGCTCGGCGCCGCCTTCATCGGGTTGGTGCTGACCGGCCTCATGGTCATCATCACCGAGTACTACACCGGGACGGACTACGGCCCGGTCAGGCGCATCGCCAGGGCCTCCGTGACCGGGCATGCCACCAACATCATTGCCGGGCTGGGCATCTCGATGAAGGCGACGGCCGCGCCCGTGGTGGCCATCTGCTTTGCCATCTGGGGCTCCTACGAGATGGCCGGGCTCTACGGCATCGCGATCGCAGCCACCGCGATGCTCTCGATGACCGGCATCGTCGTGGCGTTGGACGCCTACGGTCCCATCACGGACAACGCGGGCGGCATCGCGGAGATGGCGGAGCTGGACGAGCGGATCCGCAATATCACGGATCCCCTCGACGCCGTGGGCAATACCACCAAGGCCGTCACCAAGGGCTACGCCATTGGCTCCGCGGGACTCGCGGCCCTGGTCCTGTTCGCGGACTTCACCAGTACCCTGCACCACGCGGGCAAGACCCTGAGCTTCCAGCTCGACGATCCGGCGGTGCTCATCGGACTCTTCATCGGCGGCATGATCCCCTATCTCTTCAGTGCCATGGCGATGGAGGCGGTCGGCCGTGCCGCCGGTGGCATCGTGCAGGAGGTGCGCCGCCAGTTTCGCACCATGCCGGGGATCATGGACCACAGCCAGAAGCCGGATTACTCCAAGGCCGTCGACATGCTCACCCGCTCGGCCATCAAGGAAATGATCCTCCCCTCCCTCCTACCGGTCCTGGTGCCCATCCTGGTCGCCTTTGGCGCCCAGCGTCTGATGGGCGGCGATTCCGGGGCCCTGGCTCTGGGCGGCATGCTGATCGGTACCATCGTCACCGGCATCTTCGTCGCCATCTCCATGACCACCGGCGGTGGTGCCTGGGACAATGCCAAGAAGTACATCGAGGACGGAAACTACGGCGGCAAGGGCTCCGACGCCCACAAGGCTGCGGTGACCGGGGATACCGTTGGAGATCCGTACAAGGACACCGCCGGACCCGCCGTGAACCCCCTGATCAAGATCATCAACATCGTGGCCCTGTTGATCGTACCCTTGGTCGTGTCCTTGTAGACCCCTGCGGAGGACTCGCGGGACGCACGTACCGTTTATACGGGATCTAGCCTCGCCGATTGACCTAGAATCGGGGCAAGGCGGTGGGTCGGGGGCCGTGGAAGGCCCCGAACCGTTGGCAGTGTGCTGGAATTCCCCCTAATCCAACCGAGGTCGAGGTCCATGGATCTAAAGAAAGTCTCCCGTGGCGCCAACGTGCCGAGCGAGATCAACGTCATCATCGAGATTCCCTCCCACGCGGAGCCGGTGAAATACGAGATGGACAAGGTCACGGGGGCCATGTTTGTGGATCGTTTCATGTCCACCGCCATGCGCTATCCCTGCAACTATGGCTATGTCCCCCACACCCTCTCCTCGGACGGAGACCCGGTGGACGTCATGGTGGTGACCCCTTATCCCCTGATCTCGGGGTCGGTGATCAGGTGTCGGCCGATCGGGGTGCTCAAGATGACCGATGAGTCGGGCGACGACGCCAAGATCCTGGCCTTGCCCATCGACAAATTGTTCAAGGGGTTTCGCGATATCGAGAGCTTCAGGGACATGCCCGCCCACCTGTTGGACCAGATCGCCCATTTCTTCGAGCACTACAAGGACCTGGACGAGGGCAAGTGGGTCCGAGTCGAGGGCTGGGGCGGGCGCGATGAGGCTCGCGAGGAGATCATGGCGAGCGTCAGGATGTTCGAGGAGGCGCCGGAGAAGCCTGCTTTCTGAGGAGGTGGCGAGTGGTTAGGGACGAGTCGCGAGGAGGGCGCAAGGCGACGGCCGATCCGCGTCTGTCCTCGTTGTTGCTCGCGACGCGCCACGCGCGACTCACCCAATGTCCTTGCTGAACCATTTCAACGCCGCCGGCGAGGCCCACATGGTGGACGTGGCGGGAAAGCCCTCGACCCATCGGGTGGCGGTGGCCGAGGGGCGGATCCGTATGCGGCCGGAGACCCTGGCCCTCATCGAGCAGGGTGGTCACAAAAAGGGCGACGTGATCGGGATCGCCCGGGTGGCGGGCATCATGGGCGCCAAGCGCACCGCGGACCTGGTGCCCCTGTGCCATCCCTTGAGTCTCACCCGAGTTGAGATCTCGCTCACCCCGTGTCGCGAAAGCGCGACTCTATACTCGCGGGCGACGGTCGAAACGGAGGGGCGGACGGGTGTTGAGATGGAGGCCCTCTGCGCCGTTCAGGTCAGCCTGCTCACGGTCTACGACATGTGCAAGGCGGTCGACCGCGGGATGACGATCGAGTCCGTTCGTCTGCTCGAGAAGACCGGGGGAAAGTCAGGTACCTGGCGGAGGGATCCCGATCCGGCTTGAGGCTATCATCGGCGATACAGGTCAGCACCGGCGCGTACCGATGGGGTCGGACTGGCTGCCGAAGGGGTGAGAATGGGCACCTTCATCGAGTGGTCCGATGCCCTGAGTGTCGGGATCGAAGAGATCGACTCCCAGCACCAGGTGCTGGTCGAGCTTGTCAACGAGATGCACGACGCGATCCATCAGCGTCGCGGCAGCGACGTGGTGCGTCACGTGCTTGGCAGGCTGGCCGAATACACCAAGAT
>JBAPYD010000083.1:0-3494 GCA_049284555.1 Chromatiaceae bacterium
GCAGCGTTCGATGAAGTCCCTGAGACCGTCGCGGATCGCTTCCATCGAGGCGCCCTGGATACGCTCCGGCTTGGGTCCGTGCAGCAGTGACCTGTAGCGGGCGATCTCATCCGAGCCGCCATCCAGATCGTCGACCTCGATACCTTCGAGCAGCGCGACCGCCTCGCGGCGGATCTCTTCCGTGGTGCGGTAGTTGAGATAGAGCTTTTTCGCGCGGCCCCGGATGTCGATGCCGCAGCTGCTCATCGTGGCCTTGTTCTTCGCGTAGATGCGCTGGTGTCCGTCGCCGACGAACATCAGATCGTTGGGGCCAGGACGCACCAGGGCACGGATCAGCTTCAGCGCCTGCGGGCCGAAGTCCTGGGTCTCGTCCACCACCGCGTGGGCGTAGGGCGGACTCCCCTCGCCGGTCAAAATGGCGCAAGCGTCCCGATAGGCGTCGTCGGGCTCCTTGAGTCCCTTGGCGCTGAGCTGCAGCCGATAGTTCTCGAAGATCTCCCACAGGGCATCGCGCTTCTTACGCGAGAGCATGACCCCTCTGCCGCGACGGGATGCCTCGCGATAGTCGTCACGGGACGCCAAGCCCTGGGCCAGCACCACCTGCTCGAACTCCTCTCGGACGAACTCCCGCGACACGCCCAGCGAGGGATCGAAATCGACCATTGCGGACTCCCAGACGGAAGCACACTTGGCCTCGAAGTCGAAGGCGATCTCGTGCTCGTAGCGACGGGCCTTGAGCAAGCGGAACACGAGGGCATCCAGGTTGATGATCTCGATGCGCTTCATCTGCTCCGCCGTGCAGATCGACTTCAGGCCATCCTCGATATCCAGCGCAAGATTCGTGGTGAAGGTGGTGAACAGCAGCTTCGCGTCCGTCCCGACCAGGGCGCTGGCGAGGTGCTTGGCGCGGTGCATTGCGAGCACCGTCTTACCGGTGCCCGCACCGCCGAGGATGCGGCTCGGTCCGTTCAGGTTGCCGGTGGCCAGGCGCCGCTGGGTGGGGTGCAGAAAGACCCGCCACTGCTCCAAGGGCGCGGAGAGGATCTCCTGGAGGTCGTTCTCGCCTTCCACCACGTAGAAACGGGAACGGCTCTCGTCGCGCTCGGCGGCACTGGCGAAGTCCTCCGTATCGATCTCCCGATCGACCCGGGTCTCGCGGGAGGCCAGGATGCTGGATACCGGGTCGCCCGCCAGCACCAGGAAGAGACCCTCGTAGGCCTCGACGGGCAACTCGTCCCGCATGGCGTCCAGATCACCCTCCGAGCGAATGGTCCTGACCGCCGGGACCATCTCCTCGGGTACGCCGAGTGCCATCAGATCCCGATCCGAAAGCCCTGCGAAGACGGGCTCCGGCTGAGAAGGCAGCGGGGCAACCTCCCGCTGAACGGTTTCCTCGACAAAGTTGACGTTGGTCAGGGTGAGCGCACCATTGACCGGGTTGATACTCATCTTGCGCTTGATGGCCCAGGCGTAGGCGTCATCGTGGGTGTCGATGTGCAGCCACACGAAGACGTTGTCCTTGGGCGCGCGGAAGATGATCCCGCGATAACCCTGATCGATGCGCACCGAGCGAAAGTTCTTGTCCTTGGCGCCCTGGATGGTCTCGTAGTTGATGC
The DNA here is from genome assembly GCA_049284555.1 of Chromatiaceae bacterium. Lineage (GTDB taxonomy): Bacteria > Pseudomonadota > Gammaproteobacteria > Chromatiales > Chromatiaceae > Thiodictyon. Next base: position 1,617 of record JBAPYD010000083.1, read on the forward strand.
CCGGGCTGCGTGGGTCGGTCTGGAACTTGAGCATGAATTCCAGGCCCTTGGTTTGTACCGCGGCCGGCAATGCCGTCATGCGCTTGATCACATCGTTGCTGACGATGATCTTGACGTCTTCGTTCATGGTGTCTGGCCTTTGAGGGCGGACTCGACTGCGAGCCACCAGTCTTCACCTTCCTCGATGACGGCATAGCCGGCGCCCTTCCAGCTCTCCGCGCACTCCAGCTGCGCGGAGGTCAGGAACACGAGCCGAGCCTGCTCCCAGAGGGCCTCCGCCGCCCGATAGTCATCGCCCTCCTCGTGCTCGAAACCGATCTCATCCGGTGCGGGCGCTCCGCAGCCGCTCAGATACGCGAAGCCCTGAGCGAACCGCTCGAGGAATTCAGCCTCGTCGAGTCTCTGCGTCCAACCGCCGCTGCTCACCGTCGGCGCGGTCGCGCGCGGTTGCAGCACGTCCAGGGTTTCACCCCCCTTGAGCATGGATTGGGTCAGCATGGCGACCCCGGGGGTGGCCTGCAGAAGGTTGGCCAGGCGCAACCATTGCCGCCACTGGTGGCGTCCCTGCTTGGGGTCCTCGGCAATCGCCAAATCATCGATGACCAGGGCGCCCGCGAGCGGGTAGTCGGAAGTGCTCTTGCCGGTGAGAAACTTGGGCTCGGCCTTACCGACCCACTGAACGGCCCCTTTCCCGGGGCTGTGCACATGAACCGTATGGGCATCCAGTCTGAGCCATTCCGGAAGGAAGCCGCGCACGGCGACGCTGCGCGTCTCGATCGCTTCGGTCACCTCGACGGGCCGCAAGACGCTTCGCATCAGCAAATGCTGGCCCGTCGGCTGAAGACGCTGCAGCGGATCCCGGTCGGCGGCGTCGGCCTGAGCAAGTAGCCGTAGCAGCAAGGCGATTGCATTCGAGGTCAGATCGTTGGAAGGGATCCGCGGGATGCGGTCCGCTGGTATCTGCTGACCGGATTCGGTCATGAGCACGCTCAAGGGGCTCTCCAGGTCGGTGCCGCCCTTGAGCTTGTGTGCCGCCTCGATGTCCTCGAAGGCGACGGACCACACCCGGTAGTTACCGCGCAGCATCAGGGCGGCGCGCTTGCGGGCATCATCGGGCATGGTCTTCCGGTGGTATTCCCAGCCGTCCACGAAGACAGCAATCGGGCGCATGGGGCTGGCGGCCTTGGTCGCCGAGATCACGAAGTCGGGCTGACACAGGGTCTGTCCCGAGGCCGCGTCTTCGATGGGCACCTGGGTGTCCACCCAGTATTTGTTGGGGCCTGCCGTCACCAGGTAGGCGGTCCTGCCTCCCTTGATGTCCTGCGTCACCTGCACCGGAGGGAACCTGGAGTTGTCTACATCCAGTTGTCCGCCCAACGCCTTGAGGGCGGGCAGAAAGCGCCGTTCCAGCTCGGAGCCGAAGTCGGGATTGATGTAGATCTCGGACAGGCATTTCACCGGCTTACGCTCGAAGCTGCCCTCGACCAGCGCGTCGAGCATCTCCAGCGCGGCGGTGCGGGAGATGTGCCGGCGGTTTCGCCCCTGGCGGTAATGGAAGACGCACTGGTAGCAGCCGTCCAGGCCCTCCCTGTCCTTGCAGCCGCAGTCCCGGATCACGGCGTGGGCGGCGGCCAGAACCTCGGTCAGGGTATCCGCGTCTCCGGCCAGCAGCTGCTGCAGATAACCGGTGCCGCCCGGGACCGAGTCGTAGATCAGGATGTAGGTCTTGCCGGAGCCGTCCTCCGAGCCCGCCTCCGACATGGTCTCGAAGCGCAGGTGGTCGACCTTGCCGCCGAAGCGCTTGCGCAGGCCCAGCTGCAGCGCCGACATGAAGGAGTAGGTGGTGCGCTCACCGGAGCCGAACCCCTTGGGCACCAT
>JBAPYD010000084.1:0-4412 GCA_049284555.1 Chromatiaceae bacterium
CCAACACCCGCGACGGCCCCGGCGGTCAGCCCGCCGGCGGCTGCCCCGCCTGAAGCGTCCCCGGCGGTTTCGGCGGAGCAACCCAAGTCCGCCACCGAGGAAAACGGGGGCTGACCGCGACGGCCCCCGGGATGGGGGACGCAGTGGCCGGTGTCAGGGCTCCAGCAGAGAGAACTGATCGGCGATCCAGGTGGCGTCTGGCGCCGGCACCGCCGACGCGGCGGGGTCCGCGGGTAGAACCAAGACAACCCGCTGACCCTTGTCCGACGCTTCGACGCGCAAGGCCCCCCCGTGATGCCGCGCGATGAGGAAGGCGTCGAAGAGGCTGGCGCTCGGCAAGGCCTGCTCCGCCTCCCGCTCGAACCACAAGGCGACGGCCGGCCCAGGGGGCCGCGCACCCTCGGCGCCCGACTCCTCGACCTTCACCCGCTCGGCCACCTGGTCTTTCAGGCCCCCGAGCAGACGATCGAGCAGGGGACGCCGGCAGCGGATCGAGGGTCCGGACCCGACGGCTTGGAATCCGTGATCGGCCAGCAGGTCGCCCGGTGAGACCAGATCCGGAAAGTCCCCGCCGGCCGCGTCGTCGAGCTCGCGCAGCCGCCGATGCAGGGCGATGAGATCCTCGGTCTGGCGCACCTCCTCCCCCCACAGCTCCCTCTCGGCGAGCGGTAACCGCTCCGAGCACTCGGAGGCGGCGGCGTAACGCTCCCACTCGCTCAGCCCATGGGCGGCGTTCCTCAGCCGATTGAGACCGGCGGCGATGGCGAGGAGGCTACGCAGGCGATCCACCCGCGAGGCCCGCTCCAGCACACTGAGCTTTGCCTCGACCAGAAGATCCCGCTCCCGGCGCAGCAGGTAGAATTCGACGCCATGTCGAAGCTCGGCGCGCAGGGCCTCCAGGTCCCAGGGCTTGGTGATGTAACGCATGATCTCGCCGCGATTCACGGCGGCGATGGCGTCGTCCAGGTCCGAGTAGGCGGTCGTTAGCATCCGCACGATCTGCGGCCACTCGGCATACGCCCGCTTGAGGAGGTCCACCCCCTGCTGCCCCGGCATCCGCTGGTCGGTGATCAGGATGGCAATCTCGTTCCCGTGAACATGCAGAAGCTCCAGGGCCTCCTCGACACTGCCGGCGGTGAGCACGTCGAAGTCCCGCGCAAAGGCCATGCGGAAATACTTTCGGGCCTTCTCTTCGTCATCGACGAACAACACCATATGACGGTCGGCAGACGCTGCTGGCATGGTCATATCAACTCCTCTGGCGTAGCCCCGTCTATTTCGAGTGGCCCTCGGATGGGCGGGAAACGTAGCTCCATGCGAGTGTACTCCCCCAAAACCGACCGACAAACGATCTCCCCCGCAAGCTCGGACATGACACGCCGACAAAAGGACAGACCCATTCCGGTCCCTCTCCCCGGACCCTTGAGGCTGAAGAATTCATCGAAGATCCGCGGCATCGTCTCAGGGGCGATGCCGGTTCCCGTGTCCGTCACCACGAGCTGGTTCCAATCGGGGCCAGAGGCGAGGGTCAATCGAATGTCACCCCGACCGGCCGCACGAATCGCATCCAGGGCATTCTTGATGAGGTTGTGGAGCACATGAATCACCAGCGTCGGTACCGCGGCGAGGGCGAAGTCATCGCCCTCGACTTCGATCCGCTCCCGCTCTCCGACGCCGAAGGGATACGCGTCGAGGGCCTCCTCCACCATACGCACTATGGACACCCGCTCGCGCTGGACCCCTTCGCACCGGGCATCACCAGCGTTCATCAGCAACAAGCGTACAAGGGAGCGGGAACGGTTGGCGCTGTCGCGGATCACGGTCGCTGCCGTCTCTAGCGCCGGGAGGACACTCGGGGGAACCTCGCCGGGGCCATCCACCGGGATCCCGCGGCGGTAGCCCGCAACGAGTCCCGGCAGATAGCGCTCGAGACCCGATGCCGCGGTCGCGATGGACGCCAGCGGGGTTGCAAGCTCATGGGCCATATGGGACGCGAGGGCAACCATCGTCTGGCGGCGCGCCTGAAGCAGGTCCCACTCGAGTTGCCGCTCCTGGTGAAGTCTGAGGGAGCTCCGCAGGTCCGCCCGGAGGGCGTCAATGTCCCAGGGTTTGACGATATAGCGGTGAATCTCGCCCAGGTTCACCGCAGCCACGGCATCGTCGATATCCGCGTAAGCCGTGGTCAGTAGACGCATGACCGTGGGATGGCGCTCCTTGACCCGAAGCAGAAGCTGGACACCCGTCTCCATCGGCATCCGCTGGTCTGTCAGCAGCACCCCAACACCACCCATTTCGCCCCGAGCCTCTTCCTCCGCGGCGAGGACCTGCTCCGCCTCCGCGCTGCCCCCGACCGCCAGGACACGGAACTCGGCACCGAAGGCACGCCGGAAGTATTTGACGCTCTGGGGCTCGTCGTCCACGTAGAGAATGGCTGGTGTTCCAGGCATCGACGGGGCCCTGCCTCGGTTACGGCCGCGCCGCCTCGTCGCGGCGTCGGAAGGTCTCCCCCGCAATCCCAGTTCTCCGCGGCGCGGCGCCCGAGTTCGGAGTCGAGGTTGCCCCATCGGCCAGGGCCAGATCGAAGGACAGCTCCGACCCCTCTCCCGGACGGCTGGTCGCCGTCAGGATGCCCTGATGGTTGCTAACGATGGTGTGACAGATACTGAGCCCGAGCCCGATCCCCTCCCCCACGTCCCGGGTCGTGAAGAAGGGATCGAAAATCCGGCTGAGCGTCTGCTCGTCCATTCCGACTCCGTTGTCCGAAACCCGCACGTGGAGCCGTCCATCGCGCTCCTCCGCCTGGACCCGGATCACCCCAACCCGCCCGTCCGCGACGGCCCCGACGGCTTTGACCGCGTTGGTCAGCAGGTTGATCAGCACCTGGGTGAGATGGCTCTTGGACCCCAGCACCAGGGCGGGGACTGGTAAGCCGTTGATCACCTCGATCCCCTTGAGCTCATAGGCAGTGAAGCGCAGCGCCGCCTCCAGCGCCTCGTTGAGGTCAAAGGTGACCTGCTTCTCCGCCTCGGTGGGATACGCGAAGGTCCGAAGATCGCTCACGATGACCCGGATCCGGTCCATACCCTCCTGTATATCGCCCACGATCTCCCGCATCAGCTCATCCCCCTGGATAGTCGCGTCCGACCCCAAAAGCTGAAGTGCGGTCAGGCTGTAGTTCAGTGGATTGTTGATCTCATGCAGGAGGCCCGCTGATAGGCTTCCCAGTGCATTGAGTTTCTCACTCTGGATCAATTGCGCTTGAGTGCGCTCCAGTTCAAACAGTGCCTGCTCCAAACAGGCGTTTCTGGCGGCCAGGTCACGCTCGAGGCGCGCGTTCTGCAACAAATTTCGTAGCCGCGTCAGCACCTCCACCGTACTAAAGGGCTTTGTCAGGAAGTCGTTCGCTCCACTCTCCAGCGCGTTGAGCTTTGACCGCTCGTCCGCCCTGGCCGTGAGGAGCATGATACGCTGCCACCCCAACTTCGGATCCTTCCGGATCTCCCTACATACTTCCAAACCGTCCATCTCCGGAAGCATGAGATCAAGCACCACCAAATCCGGGCGGCACTCCGTTGCGGCACGTAAGCCTTCAGAACCCGTGCGAGCCTGTATAACTGAATACTCGGAACTCAATACGTCGGCGAGATACCGTCTCATATCCGGCTCGTCCTCTACCACCAACACGGATGGCAAGCCGCGATCATCTACATCTGTCGACCATTCAGACCAAGACTCTAAGGGGTCGGCGCTTAAGCCACCCCTACGATCTGCCACGCGGTGCAAAGCTTCCAGCTTGTCACTCACCGCCGAGCATTCCCCTTCCTCTACAGTCACAACCGCATCCCCCGTCGACGCCGTAAGGATGCCGAAAGAGACTGCCATAGTCGTCCCCCTCCCTGGTTCGCTTTCCACTGATATCTGGCCGTGCATGCTTTCGGTCAACTCCTTGACAAGAGCTAGACCAAGTCCAGTGCCCCGATAGCGCCGCGTGCTCGACCCATCAGCCTGTCGAAACCGCTCAAAGATAAGCCGCTGATCCTCTTCCCCAATGCCAATCCCGGTATCCGATACCCGGATCACTACGCGATCCCCATTCTGCGCTAGCTGAACGCTCACGCGTCCTCCCTCATCAGTGAACTTAATAGCGTTGCTCAGGAGGTTCACCAAGATTTTCTCGAACGCCCTCCCGTCTCCGCGCGCAAAGACCAGGTCGTCGTCGATGGCTTTGACGAGGTGCAGACCTTTAGCCTCCGCGAGGAAGCTCATACTATCGACCACGCCGGCAAGAAGCCGCGTTAACTCAACCGGGTCTTCCGCTAGTTGCTCGCGGCCTTCTTCGATCCGGATCACATCCAACAAATCGTTGACCAGCTTGAGTAGTCTTAGGGCATTCTCCCGAACAACTCCTAAAC
>JBAPYD010000085.1:0-2671 GCA_049284555.1 Chromatiaceae bacterium
ACAGTGGCTTCGGCGGCGGCCTCGGCGGCCAGGGGGAGTACGGCGCCGGCCAAACCTCCCTGTTCGGACCCGGCCCCGGTGCGGGCGCACCCCCAGCCAGTACGGACACCCCGTTCGGATATGGGCCGACCTACGGACCTGGTCCCGACCAAGGGCCCGGGCCGGGCACCGGGTCGAATCGGGGCGGGGGCACGCCCGCGCCGGTGGAAGACCGCTCCTTCAAGAGCCCTCCGCGCCAGTAAGGCGTGAGACACCGCACACGGACGTGCGGCCGCACCCGTCGTCAGGTCTTGACGCCGACGCCGCGGCGCAGCAGGCGCAGGCTGTAGAGGGTGAGGATCAGGATGAAGATCAGGATGATGCCGAAGGCGACGCCCAGGGGAATGTCACTAACCCCATGAAGTCCGTAGCGGAACCCGTTGACCATGTACAGGACCGGGTTGGCGAGTGACACCCCCTGCCAGAACGACGGCAGGAGCTCGATGGAGTAGAAGACGCCGCCCAGATAGGTCAGCGGCGTCAGCACGAAGGTGGGGATGATGGAGATATCGTCGAAGCTGTTGGCGTAGACGGCGTTGATGAAGCCCCCCAGGGAGAAGAGCACCGCCGTCATGACGAAGACCAGGAACGTCACGGAGACGCTGTGGATCTGGATGGGCGTGAAAATGGCGGCCACCACGAGCACCGACCCGCCCACCGCCAGGCCCCGGGCCACCCCGCCCGCCACATAGCCCGCCAGGATCACCCAGTTCGGCGCCGGTGAGACTAGGAGCTCCTCGACGTAGCGGGAGAACTTGCTGCTGTAGAAGGACGAGACCACGTTGGAGTAGGCGTTGGTGATCACCGCCATGAGGACCAGCCCCGGGACGATGAAGTCCAGATAGGGGAGCCCGTCCATGGACCCGATCCGGTCCCCGATCAGCCGCCCGAAGATGACGAAGTACAGGGTGGTCGTGATCACCGAGGGGAGTATGGTCTGGACCCAGATCCGGCTGAAACGCAGCACCTCCTTGGTCAGGATGGTGCGGAAGGCGACCCAGTAGCGGTTCCAGGGGCGACGGACTTGGGTCATGCCTCGGCCTCTTCCGGATCGGGCGTGGACGCCCGCCGCTCGTCCACCATGTCCAGGAAGAGCCGCTCCAGCCGGTTCTGCTTGTTGCGCAGGCTGATCACCTCGATCCCGTTGCGGGAAAGGGCGTCGAAGAGTCCGTTGATGGTGTGCTCCCGGCTCATCTCCACCTCCAGTGTGCAGTCATCCACGTGATTGAGCACGAAGCCCCCCAGCTCCGGCAGCTCGGCGACCCGCCCCTTGAGGTTCAGCACGAAGGTCTCCGTGCGCAGCTTGCCCAGCAGCTCCGCGACGCTCGATCGCTCCGCGATCTGTCCGTGGTTGATGATCGCCACGGTGCGGCAGAGGCTCTCCGCCTCCTCCAGATAGTGGGTCGTGAGGATGATCGTGGTCCCGGAGCGGTTGAGCCCCCGCAGGAAGTCCCACATGGAGCGCCGGATCTCGATGTCCACCCCGGCGGTGGGCTCGTCGAGGATCAGCAGGCGCGGCTCGTGGACCAGGGCCCGGGCGATCATGGCCCGGCGCTTCAGTCCGCCGGAGAGCTTGCGCATCTCGGTGTCCCGCCGGTCCCACAGGTCCAGCTGTTTGAGGTAGCGCTCGGCCCGTGCCCGCGCTTCCCGCCGTGGGATCCCGTAGTACCCCGCCTGGTTGACCAGCACCTCCACCACCGGCAGGAACAGGTTGAAGTTGAACTCCTGGGGGACCAAGCCGATGCACGACTTGACGGACTCCGGATCCAGATCCAGATCGTGGCCGAATACCTGTATCCGTCCCGAGGTCTTGTTCACCAGCGACGCGACGATCCCGATGAGGGTGGACTTGCCCGCCCCGTTGGGTCCCAGCAAGGCGAAGAAGTCCCCTTCCTGCACCCGCAGGTCCACACCCTTCAGGGCCTGGAAGCCACCTTTGTAGGTCTTGACGAGGGCTTGGACGTCGAGGGCGGGGGTCATCGGCGGCAGCTGAAGTCCAACTGGAGGTTAGGGAACATGGGAGGCGGTAAGCTAACGGCCGCCCCCATTGGTTTCAACCGCCTTCGCCTTTCCGCATTCAGCTTGTGGTACTGGGTCAAGGCCTGGTTGGCGCCTGGGCAACGTTCCTGTGGCACGAATCGTGGTGCTATAGTGCTTTGGTTACGGATCATCCCCCGGGCGTTCCCGTTCGATGACATCCCCGATTGCGACCTTTCGGCGTTCCGCCACCCGGCGCGGTACCCTGATCTTCGTCGCGTTGCTCTATCTCGGCATCCAGGCAGCCCTGGCCGCCCACCAGGTCGAGCACCTGGTTCAGGGGGAAGACGCACCCTGCGAGATCTGCGCCTTTGGGAGCACAGCTGCCCTTCCCCCCATCGAACCTTCCCTCGCGCCAGCCCTCGCCCGGGTCGGCCTCGAGACCACGGAACCGCTCCCGTGCTTGGAAGTTCCGCAGCCTCGAGGCACCCATCTTCCAAGGGCCCCGCCCGTCTAGCTCCGAGTCCTGAGGTCCACCCGGGCGCCCCCCAAGGCCATTAGCGAGGCGGGGAGCGGCCGATTCACCTGTGCCGATTCGGAGCCTTTGGCCATGCCTCACTCTCTTGCCCGAGGGTTGCTTTGCGCTGCCCTACTC
>JBAPYD010000086.1:0-4935 GCA_049284555.1 Chromatiaceae bacterium
CGCAAACCCTTCGTCCAGTACGTGGTCGAGCAGAGGCTGATCGACAGCCGCTACATCGCCATCGCCGCCGCCAACGAGTTCGGTGTGCCCCTGCTGGACCTGAGCGCCATCGACCTCGCGGAGCTCCCGCTGAACCTCGTCGACGAGAAGCTGATCCGAAAGCACCGGGCCCTGCCCCTGTTCCGCCGGGGCAATCGCATCTTCGTCGCCCTGTCAGACCCCACCAACGACCAGGCACTGGACGAGATCCGCTTCAACACCGGCCTGGCCACGGATGCGGTATTGGTGGAGGAAGACAAGCTGGCGAAGGCCATCGAGCAGGCCATCGATGCCCAGGACACCACCATGACCGACCTCATGGATGCGGACCTGGAGAACCTGGACATCGCGAGCGACGACGAGGAGGGCCGGGACGACTCCGACCTCAACGTGGACGATGCGCCGGTGGTGCGCTACGTGAACAAGATCCTGGTGGATGCCATCACCAGCAGCGCCTCGGACATCCATTTCGAGCCCTATGAGAAATTCTTCCGCATCCGTTTTCGTCAGGACGGGATGCTGCGGGAGGTGGCCAACCCACCCATCAACATCGCCAACCGGCTGGTGGCGCGGCTCAAGGTCATGTCACGTATGAACATCGCCGAGCGTCGGGTCCCCCAGGACGGGCGCATCAAGCTGAAGCTCAGCAGATCCCGCGACATCGACTTCCGGGTCAACACCCTGCCGACCCTTTACGGGGAGAAGGTGGTGCTGCGTATCCTGGACTCCTCCTCGGCCCAGGTGGGCATCGACGCCCTTGGCTTCGAGCCCGAGCAGCGGGATGCCTTCCTCTGGGCCATCCGCAAGCCCTACGGCATGATCCTGGTGACGGGCCCCACGGGATCCGGCAAGACGGTGTCCCTCTACAGCGCGCTCAACCTGCTCAACAAGCCGGACATCAACATCTCCACGGTCGAGGACCCCGTGGAGATCCAGGTCCCCGGCATCAACCAGGTCAACATGAACCCCAAGACGGGGCTCACCTTCGCCGCCGCCCTGCGCTCCTTCCTGCGTCAGGACCCGGACGTCGTGATGGTCGGCGAGATCCGCGATCTGGAAACCGCGGAGATCGCGGTCAAGGCGGCCCAGACCGGCCACCTGGTGCTCTCCACTCTGCATACCAACGACGCGCCCCAGTCCCTGACCCGCCTCGCGAACATGGGGGTGCCACCCTTCAACATCGCCTCCTCCATCCTGCTCATCATGGCCCAGCGCCTGGCGCGGCGGCTCTGCCCGCACTGCAAGGCGGAGGAGGACATCCCACGAGAGGCCCTGCTCGAGGAAGGCTTCACCCCGGAGGAGATCGACGAAGGGCTGACCATTTACGGCCCCGTGGGATGCGAGCGCTGCACCGGCGGCTACAAAGGGCGGATCGGCATCTTCCAGGTCATGAAGGTGTCGGATGCAGTCGGGCGCCTCATCATGGAGGGAGGCAACTCCATCCAGATCGCAGACCAGGCCCAGCTCGAGGGGGTCTCGGACCTGCGCCAGTCTGGCCTGCGCAAGGTCAAGGCCGGCATCACCAGCCTCGAAGAGATCAACCGCGTGACCAAGGACTAATGCCCATGGCACTCGCAGCAGCACGAAAGCCCGCCGTGAAGCCCGCACCCAAGCCCGAGAAGGCCTATGTCTTCGCCTGGGAGGGGACGGATCGGCGCGGCGGACGGGTCAAGGGGGAGACCCGCGCCTCCAACATCACCATGGTGCGGGCGGAGCTCCGCCGCCAGGGGGTCAGTGCAAGCAAGGTCAAGAAGAAGGCCCAGCCGCTTCTGGGAGGCGGCAGAAAGAAGGTCAAGAGTGCCGACATCGCCATCTTCAGCCGGCAGCTCGCCACGATGATGGCGGCCGGTGTGCCGCTGGTCCAGTCCTTCGACATCGTCGGGAGGGGACACGAGAACCCGTCCATGCAGGACCTCATCCTCTCGATCAAGCAGGACATCGAGAGCGGTACGGCCATGGCGGAGGCGCTCGCCAAACACCCGCTCTATTTCGATGACCTCTTCTGCAACCTGGTGGCGGCCGGAGAGCAAGCCGGCGTGCTCGACGTGCTCCTGGACAAGATCGCCACCTACAAGGAGAAGACGGAATCCATCAAGGGCAAGATCAAGAAGGCCCTGTTCTATCCCGCGGCAGTCATCATCGTGGCCATCGTGGTCACCATCGTCATCCTGATGTTCGTCATCCCCCAGTTCAAGGAGCTGTTCAGCAGCTTCGGGGCGGACCTGCCCGCCTTCACCCTGCTGGTCATCGCCGCCTCGGACGTGCTGCGAGAGTGGTGGTGGGCGGTCTTCCTCGGACTCGGCGCGGGGGTCTGGTCCATCGGCAACCTGTTCAAGCGCTCGCGCAAGTTCCGCGACGCCGTTGACCGGACGGTCCTCAAGATCCCGGTGATCGGGGACATCCTCAACAAGGCCTCTCTGGCCCGCTTCGCCCGCACCCTGTCCACCATGTTCGCGGCCGGCGTGCCGCTCGTGGAGGCCCTGGAGTCCGTGGCGGGGGCCACGGGGAACGTGGTCTACGAGGAGGCCGTGCTCAAGATGCGGGAGGAGGTCGCCACGGGCCAGGCCCTGCAGCTCTCCATGCGTCAACGCAACCTGTTTCCCCACATGGTGATCCAGATGACCGCCATCGGCGAGGAGTCCGGCGCCTTGGACGAGATGCTCTCCAAGGTCGCCGACTTCTACGAGGAGCAGGTGGACAACGCGGTGGACGGCCTGAGCAGCCTCCTGGAGCCCATGATCATGGTGGTGATCGGCGGTCTGGTGGGCAGCCTGGTCGTGGCCATGTATCTGCCGATCTTCAAGCTGGCATCGGTCGTTTGAGCCTGGAAGACGGGCTCGTCCGCGAATGCACGCAAATGAACGCGAATCGGTCGAGCCGAATGCTCGGGGCGGCGAGTCCCAGGCACGCCGCTGATGGGGGAGCCGATGGCCTGGATTGAGGCGTTCCAGCAGACTCCCGCCCTGCTCCTGGGCTCCGCCGTCGTCCTGGGGCTCATCATGGGCAGCTTCCTGAACGTGGTGATCCTGCGCCTTCCGCGAATGCTCGAGAGCGAGTGGCGGCGCGACTGCGCCGAGATCGCCGATAGCCCTCCGGCCGGCGAGGAGCCAACACTGGGCCTCGCCTGGCCTCCCTCCCACTGCCCGGCCTGCGGGCACCGAATCCGGCCCCTGGAGAACCTGCCGATTCTGAGCTATCTGCTCCTGCGCGGGCGCTGCTCCGCCTGTGGGGTCCGGATCAGCCCCCGGTACCCCCTGGTGGAAGGCCTGACCGCCATCCTCACCCTGATCGTGGTCCTGCAGTTCGGCTTGACATGGCAGGGCCTGGCCGCCCTGCCGCTCACCTGGGGGCTGATCGCCCTGGCGGTGATCGACTATGACACCCAGCTGCTGCCGGACGGCATCACCCTGCCGCTCCTCTGGCTCGGCCTGATCCTCAGCCTCTTCGGCCTCTTCACCGACAGCCAGTCAGCCATTATCGGCGCGGTGGCCGGATACCTGAGCCTCTGGCTGGTCTTCCAGCTCTTTCGTCTGGCCACCGGCAAAGAGGGCATGGGGTTCGGTGACTTCAAGCTCTTCGCCCTCTTCGGGGCCTGGCTGGGCTGGGAGTACCTGCCCCAGATCATCCTGCTGTCGGCCCTCACGGGGGCCCTGTTGGGCTCCATCCTGATCGCCTCCGGGCGCCAGGAGCGGGGCAAGCCCATCCCCTTCGGACCCTTCCTGGCCGCCGCTGGCTGGATCAGCCTGATCTGGGGGCCACAGATCAACGACACCTATCTGCGACTCTCGGGCCTGGGCTGAGGGGCCCATGCTGCTCATCGGCCTCACCGGGGGGATCGGCAGCGGCAAGTCCACCGTGGCCGACTTGTTCGCCCGCCTGGGGGCCGGGGTCGTGGACACCGACCTGCTGGCCCGGGAGCTCACCGGGCCCGGGACCCCCGCCCTGGCCAGGATCGCGGGCGCATTCGGGACCGAGATCCTGAACCCGGACGCATCCCTGAACCGGTCAAGGCTGCGCAAGCGGGTCTTCGCGGACCCCGCGGCGCGGGCACGACTGGAGGCCCTCATCCATCCCCCCATCCGGGAGCTGATGCTGGAACGGGCGGCAGCCCTTCCCTCCCCCTACGCGATCCTGGTCATCCCCCTGATGTTCGAGACCGGACAGGACGCGCTGGTCGATCGGGTCCTGGTGGTGGACTGCCCGGAGCCGGTCCAGGTGGAGCGGGTCCACCAACGCAGCGGGCTGCCCGAGGACGAGATCGCCCGTATCATGGGCAGTCAGATCACCCGCGCGGAGCGCCTCTCCAGGGCCGATGATGTCATCGACAACCAGGGCGACCCGGAGGCCCTCCCCCCTCAGGTGGAGCGGCTGCACCGAGCCTATCTGGCACTCGCCGAATCCCGGGCCTGAGGGCCGGGCAGGCCCCCGCCGTCGGGCCGGCACGTCCGGCTGGACGTGCCCACCAACCGGTGCCTTACGCCACGAGTGGTGGCCTGGCGGGGTGGCGTGAACAGCCACCGCGTGCAGTGGCTACGCCTGACCCTGCTGGGGTTGCTCGGCGGTGCCATCGCGGCCACCCTCGTGCTCCTCTTCCGGCACCTGCTGGACCTGGGCCAGCACCTGCTGCTCCCCACCGGGGCGGCTGGAGATTACGAGTCGCTTCCGCCCTTGTGGCGGATCCTGCTCCCCGCGGGCGCCGGTCTCCTGCTCGGGCTCGCCTTCGACCGCCTGCGTCCGGACCACCGCCAGATCGGGGTGGTCCATGTGCTCGCTCGGCTACAGACCCCCGGGGGCGAGCGCCTGCCCATTCGCAACCTCGTGGTCCAGTTCCTGGGGGCCACCGTCGCCGTGGTCGCGGGCCACTCGGTCGACCGCGAGGGCCCGGCGGTGCACATC
>JBAPYD010000087.1:0-5280 GCA_049284555.1 Chromatiaceae bacterium
CCTATAGGTCCGTAAACGAGACGAGCAATAGAACGAATTCGTTCGGCAGGATATCGTTCCCGACGTCATCCACGCCGCTGTTCCGTTGGTGCAACGATCATTGCTGCGCCGACATCAGGTCCCGATACTCGCGTGTAGACTCTCGGAGCAATAGGCATTGATCGGAATCCAGAATCTCTCCTGCGGCGTCGTCGAGCCCGGTGCCGCCTCGGCGTCCAACTGGCAGCGCGGCGGCCCGCGCCCGGACTGGATCCCGATGTCTGAGAGGATAGGCTCGGCGCCAGCCTCCACGCCGCATCCCTCGCCCCCCACAGCCTGTCGCTTTAGACTCCCAGAACCCGCTCGTGCAGCGGAAGCGACCCGTCCCCTGTCGAGACCATGAACCCACGCGTCTTCATCAGCTACCGCCGGCGCGACAGCGTTGCCCATGTGCATGCCCTGCACGGGCGGCTTGCCGCGGCGTTGGGGTCGGAGCCGATCTTCATGGACGTTGACGCCATCGAGCTCGGGACGGATTTCGTGGCCTCGATCCGCGACGCCATCGCGAGCTGCGAGCTGATGATCGCGGTGATCGGGCCCGGTTGGGCCGGTGGGGATACCCCGGGTCGGCGTCGCATCGATCGGGAGGACGACGTGGTCCGTCTGGAGATCGCCGAGGCGCTGCGCGCCGGTATCAAGGTGGTGCCCGTGATGCTCGGGGGCGTGGAGCCGCCCCGTCCCGAGGAGCTTCCGCCGGACCTTGCGGGTCTGGATCGGCGCCAGGGATTCGCGCTACGCGACGAGCGCTTCGCGGACGACCTGGACCTGTTGGTCCTGCGTGTCTGCGCCCAGCTCGAGGTGTCCCCCCGGCAGCAGAGGGGCGGCACCGGCGCGGGCACGTCGCCACCCGTATCGTCGCCCCCCTCGCCACGCGGTTCCAACCCGGGGCTCGACCGGCTCGCGGATGCCGTCCGACGCCACTGGATCCAGGGGGTGCTGGAGCCCGGCACGGGGGCCGGGGGCATGATCGACCTCGGCTACCGGGCTCGCCCCGATCTGGTTCCCAACCCCTTCTCCGATCTCATCAACGCCCCACCGGAGTCCGGTGCAGAGACAGGGGAAGCCGAGTCCAGCGATGACCTGCCCGCCCTCTTCGATCAGAGCGGACACCGGCTGCTGCTGCTCGGTGAGCCCGGCAGCGGCAAGACCACCAGCCTGCTCGCCCTCGCCCGGGACCTGCTGGCGCGTCACGACGAGGACCCCGGCGAGCCCGTGCCCCTGGTCCTGCATCTCGGCAGCTGGCGACCGGGAGGCGCGGATTTCGCCGAATGGCTGGTGACCGAGATGAACCAGCGCTACCGCCTGCCCCTGGCAACCGGGCAGACGCTGTTGCAGGGAGGGCACCTGATCCCGTTGCTGGACGGTCTGGACGAGCTGCCCCAGGCCCATCTGGTCCCCTGCGTGGAGGCCATCCAGTCCTGTTCCAGGGCCGAGGCCCTGCCGGGCTTCGCGGTCTGCTGCCGACGGGCGGACTACGAGCGGCTGGGGCCTCGGCTGCCGGTCGGCAACGCCGTGGAGATCGAGCCGCTGGACCCCAGCCGCCTGCGCGCCCTCTGGCGCTCCCGGGGCGTGACCGGTCCCGCGCTGGATGCACTCGTTTCCGACCCCGGTCTGGCGCGGCTCGATCAGACCCCATTGATGGCCAAGATGGCCTCGTCGACCCGGGGCGACCCCAGCCGACCGAACGCCTCGGCCGCCATCGATCCGCGGTCCCTGATGGACGCCTACGTCGGCGAGCTCTTCCGCCGCGCGCCGCGGGCCCGCCAGCCGCTGAAGCCGGGCGCGGTGCTCCCAGCACTCGGCTGGATCGCCAACCGCCTGGAGGAGACCAGTCAGGACCAGCTCCAGATCGAGCTCATGGACGGCCGCTGGCTCGGTGGGCCGGCCCAGCGGCTTGCATTCGGTCTCGGCTTCGGCGCTCTGGTGGGTCTGCTCGCGGGGGCGGGCCTGGCCCTCTTCTGGTGGATCACGACCCCCAACATGGATCTGCGCGAGCTCGGGTGCCCGGGCGCCGCGAACGGTCCCGGCACCTGCGCGGCCATGGCGCGGCTGCTGCCCCTGTGGCCCTTCATCGGCCTGCTCTGGGGTGTGGTGCTGGTCGGCATCGACCCCTGGGTGCCCTGTCTAAGGGGACCGGTTGACCGGCGTCGGACCCAGTTACCTGCGACAGTGGCCTTGGCAGCGCTCTATCTCACACTCTGGTCGCTCCTCTGGTGGGGAGCGGACGCGCTGCCCGGCGTGGATCTGGTGCTCGGGCCGATCGCCCTGTCCGGCTTCGTCCTGTCCCTCCTGATCGCCGGCTGGCGGAGCCAGCGCCCGGGGCTGACCGGCGCCGCCGTCACCGTCGAGGCCATGGCCTGGTCCTGGCCGGGGGTGACGCAGGGCCTGGGCTACGGCGTGCCGGTCGCGCTCGGACTCTGGGCCATCAACGCGGCCCTGGTGGGGGACTGGATGCTGGACATCCTGCCCGCCTATCTGCTCCTGGTGATCCCCGTCGCCGGGATGCTCGGCGGACTGCGGGGGCGAAGCGTCCCGGATAAGATCCGCCCCAACGAGGGCATCCGCCTGTCGGCCCGAAATGCGCTCATCGCGCTGGTGGCGTTCGGACTGGCCGGCGCACTGGCGGGCGCAGGGATGGGCGCGGTCCTGGCCAGGGTGTTCGAGTCGCGCCTGGCCGCCGTGCCGGGAGACCCTGTCCCCTTGAATGCCGGCTTCGTCGCGCGTTACGCCCTCGGGAGCGGAATCGCCCTGGCCCTCATCGCCGGACTCTGGCTCGGCGGGGCCGAGGTGATCAAGCACTTGGTCCTGCGGCTGGCGGCCACCTGGGGAACCCCGCTGCCGCTGAGGCTCACCGGATTCCTGGACCGGGTCTGCGACCTGGGGCTGATGCAGCGGGTGGGCGGCGGCTACCGGTTCACCCACCGCCTGCTCGGCCAGCACATCGCCGCGCGCTGGCAACCCCGGGATTGACCCCCTAGGAATTCAGATCGGCGGGGCTCAGTCCGGCCAGACCCGGCGGCCGAGCTGGTAGGGATCGGCCGGCCATGGCTCCATCCGTGGCGTGTCCGTCCCTTGATCGGACTCCGCGGCCGTGGCAGTGCCCTCCGGCGCACCAGCCTTTGTGGCCTCCACGGGCGGCTTGGTCGGCTCCGGGGTCTCACCCGTCTTGGCCTTGCGGATGGATTCGAGCAGGCGGCGCTCGGTTTGATTGCGTGTCGTCATGCTGAAAAGACCTCGTCGATCAGGGCATCGATCTCGGCAGCGGCCGCCGCGCCCCGGCGCCCGGCGTGGAAGACGGTTCGGCCTTCGAGGACGCAGTGCCGATGGATGGCGCGGCGCTGCACGGCGCTGTTGGCCACCGGCAGCTCCAGTTCCGCCAGGGCCCCGGGCATCAGCTTGGAGAGGGTCGTGTTCGGCTCGGTCTGGCTCATCACCAGCAGGGCCCGGAGCCTCGGATTCTGGGGTCGCAGGCCGTCGATGACGCGGGCGATGCCCGCGGCGGCCCACAGGTCCATGGGCGACGGCTGAACGGGGATCAGGGCATGGTCCGCCAGACGCAGGGCCCGCTCGGTCTGGGGGGCCTTGATCGAGGGCGGACAGTCGAGGATCACGTCGGCGAAGGCGTGGAGCAAGGCCTCCACCGACTGGTCGAGCCCGGCCGCGGCGGCCACCACGGTGGGAAGCGAGGGGTCCTCACCCCTGACCTGGCGCCATTGGTAGGCGGACTGCTGCGGGTCCGCGTCGACGATCGCCACCCGCCGACGCCTGGCGATGCCGGCGGCCAGGTTCAGCGCCAGCGTGGTCTTGCCGGTTCCGCCCTTGTTTCCAATGATGGCGATGATGCTCATGATTGCATCAGCGCGGGCTGCGTGACGTATGAGGTCAGGGGCTGGGACATCGAATCAGTCGCGATTGGCGGGCGGCTCGCGGGGCGTGACGATACGCCAGGCTAGTTGCGCCCCTTCGTCGGCGTCAAGTGGAATTGGAGCATAGACCCAGAGCGATCCTCTCGAATCTCAACTGGTGGGCGCGGTCCGACAAGAGCCCACCGTGGTCCCGGGCCGAGACCCTGTGCCGAATCGCGCTCTGCTGCCGACGGGCAACCGTCAGCCTTCCGACTCGGGCTCCGTTGGTTTCGGATAGCGGCCCCGGATGGTGGCCTTCATCTCGCCGTCGTTGTCCCACGAGGCGGAGAACAGATCGTTCATGGCTAGATAGGGCCGACCGTTCTGCTTGGCGGTGATCTCCGACTTTGGACCGACATAGAAGGGCTTGCCATCGGTTCCGAGCCTCCCAATCAGCGCGCTTGCCGGAACGAACGCAACCCGCCCCTTCCATGCCTCATTACCCTCCGGCCCGGGCCAGAGGCTGGCCGACGGCCACCCCCTCCACGTTCCGGACGCCGAGATTCGGGCGCTCGCCCCTGCGGGCAGATACACGCGGGTGTCCTGCCAGGCGGACATCGGGCTCACCGCGACCATGGTCCGCTCCACATCGGCGACGCTCACAATGATGCCTCGAGATTAGCCACGGCCTTCTCGCCCGCGGTAATGAGTCTAAGCCTATTCCTCTTGATATTCCCCGCCCCGACAGTCAAATAATAGTCGCCTTTCAGCACGTGAAGCCCAGGGATCGCGAGGAACGCATCATCACCGAGACCGTCGACACGCTCACGATCCGGGAAGGCATGCTTGATCGAGCTGAAAATCGTCTTGGCACTTTGACCCGACGCGAGGACCTTGGGGGCCATGAACGCGTCTTGCGTCAGGCCAATCTGCAAAAACGCGAAGGAGCCAGTATCCGCCGCCTCGTAGAGACACAGCTTCTGGCCTACCACTTTGTTCTCGCTATATTGCCCTTCCTTGAGCCCGGTTCCCATGACTTCTTCTGCTTCGACCTTGGATATTAGCTCGCACGGCTCGAGCAATGGCCTGGGCTCATCCTGATCAGCAGCATTGACATTGTTGCTGTCATAGACCAACAGAAACGTCACTGCAAAGAGAAGAAAGGCTGCAGGGCCAAAAGCCCCCGAACTGGCAGAAAGGCGCCTCATTGTTCCCCCCTCTTGCATTTGAACAGACACGCTCAGGATTGCCTTCCAACGGGTCAAATTAGGCTCTCTTA
Source organism: Chromatiaceae bacterium (assembly GCA_049284555.1). Classification (GTDB taxonomy): domain Bacteria; phylum Pseudomonadota; class Gammaproteobacteria; order Chromatiales; family Chromatiaceae; genus Thiodictyon. Next base: position 5,164 of record JBAPYD010000087.1, read on the forward strand.
CGTTTCGTGTGGGCAAGGGTCCTGACCCGTTTGATTCACGCGGAGGCCTGTGCGGCCGCCGGGAGTTTGAACGGGGAGACCGGCAGATGAGTGAGCTTGCCGGCGACCAGGTAAGCG